>NZ_CALHXD010000017.1 GCF_938040115.1 uncultured Campylobacter sp.
TGAAGTAAATTTCGTCCCAAGACTAGACATATAGTCTGTCGCAGGGCGAAATTTATGAAATCATTTAAAAGCGCTCGCGAGACAAGCCGCAATCACTTCACAAGATCAGCTAGCACCTTCGCCGCATGATCCTTCGCCTTCACGCTCTTATACACCTTCGCGATCTTGCCGTCTTTGCCGATCACAAAGGTCGAGCGCGCGATGCCCAGATACTCTTTGCCGTAGTTTTTTTTGACCTGCCAGACGCCGTAGAGCTTGGCGACTTCGTGCGTAGGATCGCTTAGTAGGATGTGCTTTAGGCTCTGTTTTTGCGCAAAACCCGCATGCGACTTGACGCTATCGGGACTAACGCCCACGATCACGGTGTCTTTGGCTATAAAATCGTCGTAAAGCGCGCTAAATTCGCATGCTTCGGTCGTGCAGCCCGGGGTGTTATCTTTTGGATAAAAGTACAGCACGACGTTTTTGCCGACGAAGTCTTTTAGGCTGATACTTACGCCGTCACTGTTTTCTAGGATAAAATTTGGCGCCGTATCGCCCGCTGCTAGCGTGATTTTTCGCTCCAAATCCTCTTTTGAAAATTCGCTCATTTTTGCTCCTTTCTAATCTCCTCAAGCGTCTTGCCGCCCGAGCCTATCGAGCTTGCGTCGTATGTTTCGATATAAATTTGCACTCGCTCGCGGTTTTTGCCCAGCACGCGCACCATGGTGTCGGTCATCTCCTCGACCAGCTTTTGCTTTTGCTCTTTTGTCGGCTCCGGGCCTGCCATTTTGACGTTTATGAAAGGCATTTTTTCTCCTTAAATTTGATAAATTCGGGCTAATTATATCAAAATTTGACCCGTTATCCGGCTCGCTCTCGTTTTAAAATTTAAGCCTTCATATTAAAACCTAGCTTTAAATTTGATATTTAAGTAAAGTTTAAAGCTAGTATGATTATTATGTGATTTGGTAGTAGTAAAATTTGATAAATTTACCCAAAAGGAGCGAATATGCGTAAGAATTTTTTCGGTTCTATCGTTTTGGCTGCGGCCTTGGTAGGCGGCGCGTTTATAGCGGTGCCGCAGACTGCGAGTGCGGGCGTTTTGGCGCATCAGGTAAAAACCCAGGGCGAGCTTGGCTCGGTGTTTATCAACCCATACGACGTGGCGCCTCTAACGGCCGTCATCGATAGGGCGGGCAAGGACATCAAGGATATCCACGTGCGGGTGCTAGGAAAACCTAACGGCGGCATCGACATCGCCTATAACGTCTCCGAGCATGCGCTGCTGACGCATGACGGCGTGCCGATCTGGGGGCTGTATCCGGACTATCTAAACGAGGTTGAAGTAAGCTACGTTTTTAACGGCGAAAAGA
>NZ_CALHXD010000018.1 GCF_938040115.1 uncultured Campylobacter sp.
GTCGTGCCCTCGGCAGGCGTGGCTTCGAGGTTGTAAAGGTTGCCGGTACTCTCTTGGAACTCGCGAATTTTACCGCGTAGAAACTCGATCATCTCGATCGCGAATTCTCGCCCAAAATCGGTCGCTATGTTTTCCTTGTCGTTTGTAAAATTTCTCAAAAGCTCGTTCATGCCGTTGATGCCGATGGTGTTAAAGTGGTTATTAAAGTGTTTTAGATAGCGCGCGGTATACGGATACAGGCCGCGTTCGTACATATCCTGGATAAATTTGCGCTTTTTTTCGAGCGTGGATTTGGCTAAATTTAGCAGATACTCAAGGCGCGTGTAGAGTCCCTTTTTATCGCCTTTATATAGGTAGCCCAGGCGAGCTAAATTTAGTGTCACGACGCCGATACTACCGGTCATCTCCGCACTACCGAACAGCCCTCCGCCGCGCTTTAGCAGCTCGCGTAAATCTAGCTGCAAGCGGCAGCACATCGAGCGCACGTGGCCCGGCTTATAGGCCTTGTCGTTTGCGACGCGGTTGCCGTTTTCATCGATCGTGTACTGGCTGCCGACGAAATTTTGAAAATAGCTCGACCCCATTTTCGCCGTGTTTTCAAAAAGCACCTTCGCCACCTCACTGTCCCAGTCGAAATCCTCGGTGATATTTACGGTAGGTATCGGGAAAGTAAAGGGCTGCGAGCACTTGTCGCCCTCGGTCATGATCTCGTAAAACGCCTTGTCGATGCGGTTCATCTCAGGCTCAAAGGCGCGGTAAGTCATATTCGTTAGCTTATTAAAGCCGCGTTTTTGAGCCTCCTGCGCCAGCTCTGCGTCCTCAAGGTCGCTAAATATATGCCTATCCTCGCGCGTCGGGATCTGATCGCGCAGATCACTCGGGCAGGTGATGTCGATCGTCACGTTGGTAAACGGACTCTGGCCCCAACGAGCCGGCACATTTAGGTTAAAGATAAAGCTAGTTATCGCCTTTTTGATCTCTTTATCGCTTAGCTTGTCGCGAAAAACGTAAGGCGCTAGATAGGTGTCAAAGCTGCTAAACGCCTGTGCGCCCGCCCACTCGCTTTGTAAAATTCCTAAGAAATTAGCCATCTGATACAGCGCTTCGCGGAAGTGCTTGGGCGCCTTGCTCTCGACCCTGCCGCGCACGCCGTTAAACCCCTCGTTTAGTAGCGCCCTAAGGCTCCAGCCCGCGCAGTATCCCGTGAGGCAGTCAAGATCGTGGATATGGTAGTCGCCGTTTCGGTGCGCGAGGCCCTCTTCTTTGCTATACACCTTATCCAGCCAGTAGTTGGCGATGACCTTGCCCGCGGTGTTGTTGATTAGGCCGGCGTTTGAGTAGCTGGTATTTGAGTTTGCCAGGATGCGCCAGTCGGTGCCGTTGATGTACTCGCTGATCGTTTGGGTGGAGTTGATGTAGGTCGTATCTTCATTTAGTCCTAAAATTTGCTCGCGCTGAAGCTTGTGCGTGTGTCGGTAGAGCATAAAGCTCTTCATCACGTCGAAGTGTCCCGCGTTAAAAAGCGCCTTTTCGATGTAGTCTTGCACGTCCTCGACGCTCAAAACTTCACTGTCAAACACGTGCCCCATCACATCCAAAAAGACCTTGTCGTCGTACTCTTTAGACTCGCTTTCAAAGGCTTTTTTGATCGCGTCTTGGATTTTATACGGGAGGTATTCTTGCTTCGTGCCGTCGCGTTTTAGGATAAATTTCATTTCATTCCTTACGTTAAATTTTGATGATAAATTTGACGAAAGTATAGGCAAAGTTGGCTTAAAATTTAGTGACCGAAATTTGCTCTCCGGGCATTTTAAAAATGTCATTTTTAAGTTTAAAATCACTTTTAAATCGCGTATATTTGGGCATTTTATAGAGGGCTATTAAAATTTAATACAAAGCCATTTTTGATAAGAGATATTAAATTTGAGCAAATTTGAAAGAAAGATGAAAAGCAAGCGAAAGTTCAAATTTGACGAGATTTTGCGGGAGTTAAATTTGGTAAATTTGAGGGAGAGAGAGTCCCGCCGTAAAATTCGGCGGGAAAGTTTTTATTCGTCGTATCTTAAGAAAATATCCTCGCCGCCTTTTGCAAGATTTAGGATACCTTCGCCGCGTTTAAACGTTATCTCTGTACCGATATCGTCGTTCGCTAGTCTTACGCCGCTTGCTGTAACTGCGTTTTTAAGGTTGATTTTGTGACCTTTGCTGTCTTCTAGTAGGGCTGTGTTAAATTTATCGGT
>NZ_CALHXD010000019.1 GCF_938040115.1 uncultured Campylobacter sp.
CATGTTTTTCTCCTTTTTAGGTTAAAATTTCTTTTCAACCAAATTTAAATTTATATGTTTCTTATCAGAAAAATATTTTTGTAAATCTGAATAATCTTGTTTATGAATTATATAAACCATATGAAATTTATCTTTAAGAATATCTAAACTAGACCTTCCTTTGCATATGAGTTCTCCATAATCAAATATAAAAGCAGGAAATAATGTAAAATCTTTCAAATTTCCGCCTAAAATCAAATGAAAAATAAGTTTAAACAAACAATTTAAAAGTAAATAAATGACATAATAGGCAATAAGATAATGAACCATTTTTACCAATGCAACCATAAAAAATATAAGTAGATTAAAAACAATAATTCCAATTAGCGATGATGGCGTAAGCAGTCTAAAAGTCTTTACTATAGGTTCCAAATCACTTAAATTCTTAACCCTTTTTGTTTCGCCGTTTATGATAAATTCTATCGTTTTATTTGTAAATTTAGTTTCGCATTTGTTTTTGATAATGTAATAATAAAATGTAGCGACGATATGTAAAACGCCAACTCCAAAAAAAGCCCATAGAAAAATATTTTTAATTTTTGCAATACCCATATAATCAACAAAAACCAATAAAATAAGCATCGTCCCGCAATGAGAAAAAAAGAATAAATTTGAAAGAAAGAATTCATAAGGATTTTTAATTACTATCGGTTCTTTATCGTAGTCTCTTTGATTGAAATCGTTTAAATTTGCGTTTTCGTTTGAGTTTAAATTTCGTTTTTTAACATTTTTATTCCAGTTTTCAAAATTTTCCAAATTTTATCCTTTCGTAAATTTAAAAACCCGCCAAAACTCACTACGATTAGAATTTTAAAATTTTCACAGCCACATTCGCAAATTTTCGCCGCTTTTAAACGCTTTACTTCAGCTCCCCCCAATCCTTCGCAACGTTTAGGCTCGTTTTTAGCGGTACGTTTAGTTTATAAATTTCTTGCATTATCTTTTGCGCCGCTGCGCCAAACTCCTCAGCGTAGCCGTCCTGCACCTCGAAAATCAGCTCGTCGTGTATCTGCAAAAGCATTCTAGCGCGCGGGCTTAAAAGCGGGCGGATTTTTACCATCGCCATCTTGATGATATCAGCAGCCGAGCCCTGAAATATCGTATTTACCGCCTCGCGCTCATACATCGCCGTTTGCATCGGCGTCGCGGTAGTAAAGTCAAACAGCCGCTTCCTACCCAGCAGCGTACGCACGAAGCCCTCGTTTTTCGCGGCGGTTTTTATCCCTTCTAAAAAGCCTTTTATCGTAGGGAAAGCTTTAAAATAGCGCTCGATATACTCCTTTGCCTCGGCGCGCGTTATACTTACCTGATTTGCTAGCTTGCTCGAGCCCATACCGTAAATGAGGCCGAAATTTATACTCTTAGCCACCGCGCGATTCTGCCCCTCGGCGCTGCCGAATATACTAATCGCCGTGCGCGCGTGGATGTCCTCGTCGTTCGCAAACGCCCGCAAAAGCGCCTCGTCGCGGCTAAAATGCGCGAGCAGCCGTAGCTCGATCTGCGAGTAGTCAAGACCCACAAAGCTAAAGCCGCTTTTAGCCTCAAAGCAGCCTCGCACGTCTTTAGCCAGGCTGCCTCGAGCGGGGATATTTTGCAGGTTCGGATTTTTAGACGAGAGCCTGCCCGTGCTCGTTCCCGTCTGGATAAAGTTCGTGTATATCCTGCTGTCGGCATCCTTTTTAGCCAAATTTAGCAGCGGCTCGCAGTAGGTGCTTTGTAGCTTATATAGCTCGCGGTACTCGAGTAGCTTTTCGATGACGGGGTGCTCGTCGATGAGCTCGGCTAGCACCGCCTCGTCGGTGCTGTAGCCCGTTTTGGTCTTTTTCTTTACGGGTAGTTTTAGGTGTTCAAAGAGCACCGAGCCCAGCTGCTTAACGGAGTTGATATTAAAATTTTCGCCCGTTAGCTCGTAAATTTCGCTCGTTAAAGCCTTGATCTTGGCGTCGTTTCGCAGGATTAAATTTTGCATTTTCCCCTGGTTTATCGCGATGCCCTCGCGCTCCATATCAAAAAGCGTGAGGATGAAAGGAAACTCGTGCTTACCTGCAAGCTCGAGTAGCTCGGGGTCTAGTAAATTTAAAAAGCTTTTGTAAAATTTGAGAGTTATCCAAGCATCCTCGGCGGCGTATTTTGCGGCGTTTTCAAGTGCTACGGACGCAAAGGTCTCGCCGCGCTTTACCACGTCTTCAAATTTGATCGTGTCGTAGTCGTAGAGCCGCTTGGCTAGCGCGTCCATACCGACGCTAGATCCCGGATCCATGAGCCACGCTAGTATCATCGTGTCTTTAAAATTTACGGGCGGCTCGAGTCCTAGATTTCGCTTTACGACCTTAAAATCGTACTTTAAATTTTGCCCGATCACGCAGCCTTTGTAAATTTGCCCTATCGCCCAGGCGGCAAATTTCTCGCTTACCTGCTTTGGCACACCCAGATACTCGTGCGCCACGGGCACGTAGTAGGCCTCCTCGTCGTTAAAGCAAAAGCTAAAGCCGACCAGACGGGCGTTTTGCGTATCGACGTCCGTGGTCTCGGTGTCAAAGGCCACGAGCGTGTCTGCGTCTATATTTGCCAGCAGTCGCTCGATTTCATTCTCGTCCGTTAAAAGCCGCGCGTTAAAGCCGAGCTTAAATTCCGCGTTTTCGCCTGCGTTTTCGCTGTTTTGCAGCGCTTTTAAGAGGCGGTTTAGATCGTATTCGCGCAGAGTATCGGCGACCTTTACGAGCGGATTTTGCTCGGGAAATTCCGCCCTTTTTAGATCGAGCACGTCAGGCACGTCGTCAAAGAGCGAGGTTAGGCGCTTGCTCAAAAACGCGCTCTCTCGCCCCTCTGCTAGCATCCCGCGGATACGCTCGTTTCGCACTAGCGGCAGGTTTTCGTAGATGCCCTCTAAGCTGCCAAATTCGTTTAAAAGCTTTTTGGCGCCCACTGCGCCGATGCCTTTGACGCCCGGGATATTATCCGAGCTATCGCCCGCGATCGCGAGAAAATCTCGTATGCAGCTTGGCGGGACGCCGTATTTTTCTATGCAGCTCGCGCTATCGTGGTCGATCTTGCTTTGCGGGCTGTAGATGCTTACTTTGCCGTCCTCGATGAGCTGATATAGGTCCTTGTCATGCGTCACTATGCGTACAAATATATCCCGCTGCTTGCACTCCTTTACGACGCTAGCGATGATGTCGTCGGCCTCGTAGCCTTCGCGGCTTACGGCGGCTAGACCCATTTTTTCTATCATCTCGATACACACGGGCAGCTGCTCTTTTAGCGCGGCGGGCGGCTCGGAGCGGTTGGCTTTATACTCGCCCAGGATCTCGTGGCGCAGCGTTTTGCCCTTGCTATCTAGCGCAAAGATGATATAGTCGCTGGCAAACTCCTGACGCAAATTCATGATAAAGCTAGCAAAGCCGCTCACCATGCCGCTTGGCTTGCCCTCGCGGTTTTTTAGTCCGCTCATCGCGTAGTAAAGTCTGAAAAAAAATCCGAAAGTGTCGATGATCGTTAGCGTTTTTTGGCTCATTTTCCGTCCTTTAAGAGAATGGAATATCTAGTTTTTTTAATATTTTCTTGAAATCATCTACACAGTTCTCGTTATTTTTTAGCTCCAAAAATTCAACCCCTAGCGACTTTAGTTGATTTTTATTTTGTTCGCTAAGCGTATCGGCAACAAAAATTTTAGACTCTCTTGCGATAACGGCATCCGCTGATTCGGGATTTCCTTTGCCCATAAGTTTTACTTCAACCCTAAATTCCTTATCCTTTTTTGAGTTATATAGCTTAAAATCCACTTCTCTGTCAAAATCCATTTTATTATTCTTTTTAAAAACTTCAGAATTTATAAAATCTTTCGGCACCTTGCACAGCTCACAAAGCTTGATCATTAATGGTTTTTCTACTCTTTTGCCAATGCTACTCCATGCACCACCTCGCAATGCTATCTTTTTGGTCGCTAAAGCATTTATAACCAATAAGCTTTCATTAAGGTTTAGCTCTATTGAAATACTATTGTATGAAATTTTTATAATAATACCTATGCTATCATTGTTGTCTTCTAACATATCTAGCAAAGACTTCAAATAGTCGATATTTTCACTAGCAACATTAAGCATAATTTCTCTGGTTGCACTTCCATAGATATTACTTATAGTTTTTTTGTTTATTCCAGCAAATATAATGGCTTCATCAGCACTAAAATTATTTTCTTGGATAAAATATTTTTTATACCAATCAATATTAATGCCTATATTATGCATTTTCGCGTCTAAAATTCTTTTAAAAAAAACTAAGGCAAAGTCCAAAAAGCTACTATTGATAAAATTTACAACTTCTTGTCGATAATCCTCTCCTCTTATTAGTTTTTCAACCGTATTGTTAACTACTAAATCATCAAATGTCATAAAAACCGCCTTTCTTTATATTTTCTACGTAATTACGATTTTGCTCACATAGCAATGGAATTCTATTCATCCTTTTTGCAACTCTACCGAAAGTTCCGCTTCCGGCAAAAGGATCGCACACTGTATCGCCTTCAAATGAATAATACTTTAACACCTTTTCACATAATTCTTCAGGAAAAACCGCAGGATGTTTTTTGTCTGATTTGGGCGATATATACCAACAGTTTGTATACATCCGACTGGGTCGCGGTGAGCTCACGACCGGGGGCCGGAACAAGGCTTCGAT
>NZ_CALHXD010000020.1 GCF_938040115.1 uncultured Campylobacter sp.
CACATGAGCGGCAAAGAGCAAGAGTACATAAACGAGGTTTTTAAGAGCAACTATATCGCGCCGCTTGGCGAATACGTGAATAAATTTGAAGCAAGCGTGGCAAACTATGCGGGCGCGCAGGATGCGCTGGCGCTAAATTCCGGCACGTCGGCGATCCACTTGGCGCTAAGAGTGCTTGGTATCGGCGCGGGGGACGTGGTGCTAGCCTCTACGTTTACCTTTATGGCGTCCGTTAGCCCGATACTTTATCAAGGTGCTACGCCTGTTTTTGTCGATAGCGACGAAAGCTGGAATCTAAGCCCCGAGCTACTAAAAAAGGCGATCGCAAACTCGCCTAAAAAGCCAAAAGCGCTCGTCGTAACGCACCTTTACGGTCAGGCGGCAAAGATGAAAGAGATCTGCGAGATCTGCGAGCAGGAAAATATCGCCGTGGTCGAAGACGCGGCCGAGGCGCTGGGTGGCTTTTATAACGGCAAGGCACTAGGCACGTTCGGACGACTGGGCGCATATAGCTTTAACGGCAACAAAATCATTACCACAAGCGGCGGCGGCATGCTAGTGGGCGAGAAAGAGCTCGTGGAAAAGGCGAGGTTTTACAGCACGCAAGCTAGGGAGCCCTTTTTGCACTACGAGCATAAAGACTACGGCTACAACTACCGCCTAAGCAACGTCCTTGGCGCGATCGGAACGGCACAGATGGAGGTGCTAGAGCAGCGCGTGATAAAAAAACGAGAAATTTTTGAAAAATATCAAAAAGAGCTTCCTGAGCTTGAGTTTATGCCCGAGATCGCAAATTCTCGCGGCAACCGCTGGCTAACGACCGCGCTCTTTAAAGAAAAAGGCGCGCATTTGCGCGTAATAGACGCACTCGCTAAAGAAAACATAGAAAGCCGTCCGCTTTGGAAGCCGATGCATATGCAGCCGGTGTTTGAAGGGGCGCTAGCGTTCACGGACGGCACTAGCGAGGAGATGTTTGCGCGCGGTATCTGCCTGCCTAGCGGCACTGCGATGGGGGACGAGGAGTTTGCGCGAGTGGTAAAAATCGTAAAGGAAAATTTATAAATGTTTAAAGCGACGAAGCTAAAGCGGCTTGCGTTTTTTCTAACCTTTGACATCGTGATATTTGTCGCGTCGTTTTATCTGGCGTATCTGCTTAGATTTAGCGGCGTGCTGCCTGATTATTTTAGAGGCGGACTGGTCGCGGGCTGCGCTACGATGGTGGTTTTAAAGCTATTTTTCATGTGGCTTTTTAAAATTTACAAGGTGCCGTGGAGATTTTTCGGACTAAACGAAGCGAGGAAAATTTTCCTCGTTCATCTTTGCGCGATAGTTTGCTTTTGGATCGTTTATTTTGCGATGCCCGCAGTTTTTAACCCGTTTCCTCGAAGCGTGGTTTTTATAGACTTTATCATCTCGTGCTTGCTAATCGGAAATTTAAGGATCGCCAAGCGTATGTTTTTAGACTTTTCTAAAAAGCCGCACACGGGCGAGCCATGCGTCGTTATCGGCGCTACGTCAAAGGCGCTTCATGTTTTAAAGGGGCTTAGGCAGGGCTATATCGATCTATATGCCGTGGGCGTGGTAGACGGCAGGAGCGATCTAGTCGGCACTTATTGCGACGGATTTTTGGTGCAGCCAAAGAGCGAAATCGCAAATTTGATCAAAGAATACAACGTAAAAACCGCCATTATCGCGCTTGCGCTAGGTCAAGACGAGCTAGCGGAGCTTTTTGACGAGCTTACGGCTTACGGTATCCGCGATATCAAGATTTTTTCTATGTTTGGTACCGGTAAGGACGCCATCAAGGATATCTCGATCGAGGATCTGCTAGCTAGAAAGCCAAAAGACCTAGACAGCAGCGCGGTGGAGAAGTTTTTAGGCGGTAAGGTCGTTTTGGTTACGGGAGCGGGAGGCAGTATCGGTAGCGAAATTTGCAAGCAGTGCCTCAAATTTGGCGTAAGCAAGCTAATCATGATCGATCACAGCGAGTTTAATCTCTATAAAATCGGCGAGATAACTCACAGCGACAAAACCGTGAGTAAGATGATAAATATCGTAAACGAGGCCGATCTGCGCGCGGTTTTTGAGGAGTTTAAACCGCAGATCGCGATCCACGCTGCAGCTTATAAGCATGTGCCGCTTTGCGAAGCAAACCCGAAAGCTGCTGTCGTAAATAACATAATCGGCACTAAAATTTTGATCGATTTATCCATAGAATACGGCGTTAGCAAGGTCGTGATGATCTCGTCCGATAAAGCTGTGCGCCCGACAAACATCATGGGCGCGACTAAACGCGTGTGCGAGCTTTACGCGCTAAACTCAAATTTGCCGGCTAAAACCGAGATCGTCGCGGTGCGCTTCGGTAACGTTCTAGGCTCAAGCGGCAGCGTAATACCGAAATTTAAAGAGCAAATCGAAAATAATAAACCGCTAACCGTCACGCATCCTGATATCACGAGGTACTTTATGCTGGTTTCCGAGGCCTGTCAGCTCGTGCTTCAGGCCGCCTCGATCGCAAAGGGCGGCGAGCTTTTCGTGCTTGATATGGGCGAGCCGATAAAGATCGCCGATCTAGCTAAAAAGATGCTGATTTTATCAAACAAAGAGCACCTAGGCGTCGAATTCGTCGGCCTCCGCCCGGGAGAGAAGCTTTACGAGGAGCTTTTAATCAATAAAGACGACGTAAAAACCGAGTTTCAGTCTATTTTCGTGACGCACTCGGGCGAATACGACGTGGCTAAACTAAACGAGCAAATCGAAAATTTAACGCACGCGGACGATGTCGCGGCGGCGCTCAAAGAGATCGTGCCGGAGTTTAATCACGCGCTAAATAAGGAATAAATTTGACGCTACAAGATATACAGAGGTTTTCGGAGTTAAGATATAAGGCTAGAGCCTATATATGCTATCTTTTTAGTAAAAATTTGCCAAACAGGCTGCCGGGGGTAAACGCCGAGTCGATAAAAAGCGGCTTTGATAAAATGGCTCACGAGATAGAGGGTTTTGACGCGTTTTACGTACTTGACGCAAACGGCGTGCAAATAGGCGACGCCGTGAGCCTAAACGAAAAATACAAAGCCGGCGGCGGCGAAAACTGTAGCAATAAGTCTTATTATTACACCGCGGTGCGCGAGAAGCGCTGCGTGCTAAGCGACCCGTATCCGTCCTCGCTCACGGGCGAACTGTGCGTGACGGCGTCCACTCCGATATATGATGATAAGGGAGAGCTAAAATTCGTCGCGTGTATCGACGTTTCGTTAGAAAATATCCTAACCATCGTCTCTCATGGCAAGCTAGAGAGCTACTTTGGCAAATTTCTTAAGGTCGTTTACGCCGCGTTTTCGGTCGCGCTTTTTACCATAGCCTTGTTTTTGTTCGCCGACGCGCTCAAGGGGCTTTTGGCTAATGATCTTTTAAATATCGAAGTAGAAAAGATGTTTGAGCACACGATCGTGCTGACGCTGGCGCTTGCGATCTTTGATCTGGTTAAAGCGATATTTGAAGAAGAGGTGCTGGGTAAAAGCAAGCGCAATGAAGATATGGAAAACAAAACGATGATTAGATTTATCGGGTCGATCATCATCGCGCTTGCTATCGAGGCGCTGATGCTCGTGTTTAAATTTGCCATCACGGCGCCCGATCACATCATAAACGCGATCTATCTCATCGGCGGCGTTGCGATATTGATGATCGCGCTTAGCATCTATCTTTTTGCTACCAAGCAAAGGAGCTCGCATTGATCGGCATCATCGACTACGGCGCGGGAAATTTAAGAAGCGTTTTAAACGCGTTTGAGAGTTTAAATTTAAAGGCGAAACTCGTCGGTCGCGGCGAGGAACTGGGTAAATTTGACAAGATTATTTTGCCTGGCGTCGGAGCTTTTGGCGAAGCGATGGATAAGCTAAAAGATAGAAATTTTATCCCCGCGATAAAAGAGGCCGTAGCCGGCGGAAAGCCGTTTTTGGGCATTTGCCTGGGTATGCAGCTGCTTTTTGAGCAAAGCGAGGAGTTTGGCGTAAACGAGGGGCTCGGGCTCGTAAAAGGGCGAGTGGTTAAATTTGACCCGTCCAAATTTGACGCTCCGCTAAAGGTGCCGCACACCGGGTGGAATACGATAAATTTTACCAAGCAAACACCGATAAATAAGGATCTAGCGGCTAGCGAGTATTTATACTTCGTGCACTCTTATCACGTAGTTTGCGATGATGACGCGGCGCTTGGCTTTACCGAGTACGGCTATAAATTCGTAAGCGCGGTGTGCAAAGATAACATTTTCGGTTTTCAGCCGCACCCCGAAAAGAGCCATGAGACGGGACTAAAAATTTTACGAAATTTCGGAGAGATGTGATGGAAATTTTCCCTGCGATAGATTTAAAAGAGGGTAAGGCGGTTCGGCTTTTTAAAGGCGAAATGAGTAGCGCGAAAATCTACTCGGACGCGCCGTGGGAGCTAGCCAAAAGATTTGAAGATATGGGCGCAAAGTGGCTTCACGTCGTCGATCTTGATGGGGCGTTTGCGGGCGAAGCGGTAAATCTAAAAACCGTAGAAAAGATCGCAAAAGCCGCAAATTTACAAATCCAAATCGGCGGCGGGATACGCGACGAAGCGCGAATAAAAAGCTACCTTGATAGCGGCATAACGCGCGTTATCTTGGGCTCGGTAGCGCTAAAGGATCCGAATTTTACTAAAGAAATGGCGCAAAAATACCGCGTCGCCGTCGGCATAGACGCAAAAGAGGGCTTTGTTGCCGTGCAAGGCTGGGCGGAGGTGTCGCAGATGAGGGCGACTGAGCTAGCGTATAAATTTGCCGGAGCCGGAGTCGAAGCGATAATCTGTACCGACATCTCAAAAGACGGGACTCTTAGCGGCGTGAACGTGGAATTTACATCGCAAATCGCAAAAGCTAGCGGCATAAATACGATCGCAAGCGGCGGCGTAAAAGATATCTCGGATATCCAGGCGCTAAAGCACGCGGGAGACGTCTACGGAGCTATCGTAGGCAAGGCGTACTACGAGGGGACGCTTGATCTAAAAGAGGCCTTTAAACTGGGTCGCTAAAATTTTAAAGTAAATTTAAATATAAAATTTGCTAGAATTGGATATTTTTTAAAAAAGGATACGATTGTGAAAATACTAGTAGTCGACGACAGCTCTACTATGAGAAGAATCATAAAAAACACCCTGCAAAGGCTCGGACATCAGGAAATTTTAGAGGCCGAGCACGGAGTCGAAGCGTGGCAAATTTTGGGTCAGCACAGCGATATAAACGTGCTTATCACCGACTGGAACATGCCTGAAATGAACGGCCTTGAGCTAGTAAAAAAAGTCCGCGCCGAGCAAAAATACGTCGATATGCCTATCATCATGGTAACGACCGAGGGCGGTAAGGCCGAAGTCATAACCGCGCTAAAAGCAGGCGTCAATAACTACATCGTAAAGCCGTTTACGCCGCAAGTTTTAAAAGAAAAACTTGAAGACGTTTTGGGCTAAAAGAGCGTAAATTTTGAAAGATAAATTTTACGAGCTTGAAGTTCTTTGCTCGCAGGAGCTTCGCGAGCTTTTCGAAGATCTTGTTTTTTCTTTGGGCGTTACTTGTACGCAGGAGACTGCCGGCGGGTTTATCGTGCGGGACGAAGACGAGCTAGACGAAGTGGAATTTGGCCTACGAGAATACGCAAAATCTCTGCAAAATGCGCTTGGCCGCGAGATCGAATTTAAGATAACAAAAAGTCAAAAAGAAAATAAAGACTGGCTAAACGAATACAAAAAAAACGTAAGACCGATAGAGATCGGCAAAATTTACATCCACCCAAGCTGGGAAGAGTCTAAAGACGGGTTTGAAAACATCATCATCGATCCCGCGCTTGCCTTTGGCTCGGGTCACCACGAGAGTACGAGCGCTTGCATAGAGTATCTGCAAAAATACGCCGCAAACGGCATGAGCGCGCTTGACGTGGGCTGCGGAAGCGGGATACTAAGTATCGCTCTAGCAAAACTAGGCTGCGTCACGGATGCCTGCGATACGGATGAGCAGGCCGTGCAAAGCTCGCAGAAAAACGCCGAGCTAAACGGGGTTAAATTTAATCAAATTTGGAC
>NZ_CALHXD010000021.1 GCF_938040115.1 uncultured Campylobacter sp.
AGCTAGCCAAGCTAGTCGATCTAGCCGGCAGACTGCGCTTTCAAAAGCGCTGGGCGCAGACGCCTCGCATCCCTGAAACAGCGGTTTTAGGCCACATGTTGGTCGTGGCGATTCTGAGTTATTTTTACTCGCTTGAGGTTAAGGCCTGCAAAACGAGGCTAGAAAATAACTTCTTTTGTGCGCTCTTTCACGATCTGCCAGAGTCGCTAACGCGCGATATCATTAGCCCCGTAAAATACGGTATCGAAGGACTAAACGAGATAATCAGCGAATACGAAATGCGCCTGATAGACGAGAAAATTTTGCCTTTCGTACCTGAAAATTTTAGAGACGAGTTTAGTTATATCCTCGGTATCCGTATGGAAGAGGGCAAATTTATCAAAAACGAGTTTGAAAATAGAATCTGCGAGAAAAAGCCTCTGCACCACGAGGGCACGATGGAGAACGTAAACGAGGATAAATTTAACGCCATCGACGGCAAAGCGCTTAAATTTTGCGACAAGCTCGCAGCGTTTTTCGAGGCGGGGATCTCGGTCAGCTACGGCGTGAAGTCAAACGAACTAACCGAAGGCTTTAATAATATGGATAAATTTTTTCAGAAAAATCAGAGCTTGGACGGAGTGAATTTTTCAAAAATCTGCAATGATTTTAAGGAGCATTTTTCGCTTTTACAGGTTTAAAAACCCTCTCTCAGATGACTGCGGCACACGCCTAGCCTAAGTGCTCTGCTGTGTTCCCACCCTGAAGCGGTGCCTAGAAGAGACATTGCACAGGTCTAAGAAAGGGCAAGAGCGATTTTACTCAAATTTTACTTAAATATATTTTAGGCGGCAACATGGGATTTGATATAAAAAGTAAATTTTTGTCGTTGTTTAGGGAGTTTTTGGTCTATCACCATCGCTCGCTGGAGTTTCGTGCGAAGGTCTTTGCGGCTATCATCTCGGCCAAACTTAATCCCGAAGAGGACGATTTTGCAAATTTATACGATATCTCGAGCGAAATTTACGGCGGCGACGAGAACCGCAAACGCGTACTTATCGAAACCACCAGAGAGTATGTCTCCCGTATCAAACGCAAAGACCCGATGACGCTTGATAGCTTGCTCTTAGCGATCGATCAGGCCATCAGAGCGAACAAAAACTATGCGCTAAAGATCGACTTCGAGCACCTACGCAGGCTCATCGACGCCGACGAATACGAAGGCCTCGTGCAGCAACGCGTGTATGATTTCTTGCTATACGAGGTAAAAACCTACGCGCCAAACAGATAAAACGTCAAATTTGAAGGTTAAATTTTACCTATTTTTGCTGCTTTTTTGCGGCGTTTTTTGTTATGGATTTGATTTTTGGGAGGCGATACGCTTGATGACGGCATTTATAAAGAGGTCGATATGCCTGAGGCCGGCAGCGCGACCGATATAAATTTCAGCGTCAAAAAGGCCGGTATCTACGAGGTAAGTTTCATCTACGCGCGAGATCCGCAAAAGCAAAAAGAGGAAGAAAAGCTCAGCGAGGAGGTCTTCCCGGGATACGGCAGCGACGAGTTTACGAAGTGGTTTTGCGAGAAGTTTACAGCCGCTAAGCTAGCCGGCTACTACGGTTATACGACGCAAGGCGTCCCTGAGCCCATTGGTACGAGTGAAGAGGAAAAAGCGGCCTGTACGGGCAAAAAAATCTTGCTAAAAGTAGCGCTAAAATCCATACAAAATCGAAAAATAAGCTACGCAAAAGGCGGCGAAATGAACGAGCTAAAGCAAAATTCGAGCGCTGTAACCGAAACGTTTGATCTGTCAAAATACGGCGCGACTTCATGGTACAGCGCGCCAAACGGAGGCTTTGCGCACGATAAAGTTTTGCTCCGAGCAGAGCTCGAAAAAGGCGAATATAGCGTAAAAGTACAGGCTCTAAGCGACGCGCCCGAGCTAAAAAAGATCGTGACGTTTATTAAAATTAGCAGATATCACAACTGGAAGTGATGATTTGCGAGATTTTGCGCGCCAAATTTGCCGTTCTAAGCATCAAATTTGACTAAATTTACTAAAAATTCCTAAGCCCTATTTCTAAATTTGAACGGATCGAATTTGGATCAAATTTAGCCTTCGCCTGCGTCAAATTTCCAAAATTTTCGCCCGTGTCGAGGAAATTTTGTAGATAGTAAACGCCTCTATATCCGTGCTCGTACAAAATCTCGCTCATAACAGAGATATCGGCCTCGTCTAGCAAGTCCGCGTGCACCGTCGTTCTAACCTCAAATTTAAAGCCGGTTTGCAACAAAAACTCAAGCGTTTGTAAGAAATTTTTATACAAATTCGAGCCGGTAACCTTGAGAAATTTCTCCTTCGTTGCTTTAAAATCAAGCGCGATATAGTCGATCAAATTTAGCGAGATAGCCTGCTGAATAATGGTCAAATTTGAGCCGTTGGTATCGACTTTGAGCGAAAAACCGCGCGACTTTACTTCGCGAGCTAGCGGTAAAAACGCTGGGCTAAGCGTGCATTCGCCGCCGCTAAAAACCACGCCGCTAAGCTTGCCTTTGCGCTTGTCTAAAAATTTGATAAACTCGGCGCAGCTGATCTGTCCGGCGCCCGTGACGATAGGGACGTTGTAGCAGTAGGCGCAGCGCATGTTGCAGCCCGCAAACCACGCTATACAGGCTGTTTTATCTGGGTAGTCGAGGGTCGTAAAGGGGGTGAGCGAGTAAAGCGGAAAATCAGCGTCTTTCACGTTTTACTCGCAGGATTTTAGCGTGATTTAGGCTCGCAAAATTTGACGCGCTCTTTGTGCTCGCCTTTTTTACCGAGGTTAAAGCTCTCTACAGGGCGGTGATAGCCCATCACGCGGGTGTAAACGACGCATTTCGTGCGCTTTGCTTCAAGCGAAGCTAGGATTTCTTTGTCGCTCATTTGTCACTCCTTGATAATTGATGTCAAATAGTATAGCACTTTGTAGATAACTACCGTCTTAAATTCCGCTGCATGCTTTTGTTTTTCAGCCATTGTTAAAAGTATGGTAATATTCTCGTTACGATTAAATTTAAAACAAAGGAAAAACATGGCAAAAGTCAAATTTCACGGCGCGGACGTCGCGCTAAAAGGCGAAGAGGTATTCGTAGGTTCGTATGCGCCCGAAGTCACACTCGTCGGGCAGGATCTAGGCGAGTTTAAGGTCGGCGGCAACAACGGCATCGAGATATTAGTCGCAGTTCCGTCGCTAGATACGGGCGTTTGCGCGACTGAGACGCGTAAATTTAACGAAAAAATGGCCGCCAAAGCGGCGATCAAACTAAGCGTGATTTCTATGGATCTGCCGTTTGCGATGGGAAGATTTTGCTCTACGGAGGGGATTAAAAATTTAAAAGTCGGTAGCGACTTTAGAGCTAGAGAGTTCGGCGAAAAATACGGCGTAATCATCGGCGAAGGACCGCTTGCGGGGCTTTTAGCTAGAGCTGTTTTCGTCATCAAAAACGGCGTCGTCATCCACAAACAAATCGTCTCAGAGATCACGGACGAGCCAAACTACGACGCGGTATTTGACGCGATAAAATCAAGCGGAGGCTGCGGCTGCGGGTGCATGTAAGCCGATAAATTTAAAGGCCGCGAGAGCGGTCTTTTCTGCAAAAATTATCAAATCTTTACACTTAAATTTGCTTCTCATCTTTTAATATAACGATATGTTTTGTCTCAAATTCCAAATTTACATACTAAAATTATGTTTTGATAGCGCTTGTAATTTAGCGGCGAAAAAGTTATATAAATTTAAATGAAGTAAAAGAGAGCCGTGGTTAAATTTTCCAAAA
>NZ_CALHXD010000022.1 GCF_938040115.1 uncultured Campylobacter sp.
TTTAGCGGCTCGGTCTTGGTCTGCGAGTTTTATAAGAAATTTAATGGTCAAACGATAGTGGCAAGTCGCACTCTAAACACTAAATTTTTAGGCGAAAAAGAGCAGATGGACGATACTCTTTTTAACGATTAATTTAGAGTTTTACGGACGATAAGGTTGAAGCAAGATATCTTTTGACTCCTACGTTTATGAGACGTTTGTACGAGCTAAAGGAAAAATTTGCAGGAGACATGGGAGTGAGCGCTGCGTTTATGGACGATAAATTTTACCTATTTTTAAACGGAGCGGAAAATAAATTTGAAACAACTATCTTTTCGCTACCGCCTAGCCTTTATGACGTAAAGCAGATAAAAAAGGAAATTTCAGAGCTTTTATCTATCATAGACGAGTTAAATTTAAACCTTGATATTTTTAAGTGAGGGCAAATTTGACGGCTTAGATGATTGGGGATTTTATAGATAAATTTAAATCGCAACGCAAATAAGGCAAAATTTACTGTAAATTTATATCGAGATAAAAGCTGTATTTATGGATAGAAAGTTAAAAACGGCGTCTTATAAACCAAAACGCCGTTTTATTGTAATATTAGAAACGTTGTCCGATAGTAAATTCAAACGTACTCGTATCGTCGCCGTCTTGCTTTTTGAGCGGTTTGGCAAAGATTAGCTGTAGCGGCCCCATAGGCGTTACCCACTCGATACCTGCGCCCGCGCTATATCTGCTGATACGTCCGTCGACATAATCCACGATGCCAGGCGCAGTTACGTTTGCGATCCTGCCGCGAATGACGCCGTAGTCAACAAACAGCACTCCGCGCATCTTTACGCGTTCTATTAGCGGGAAGCTAAGTTCTGCCGAGCTGTTAAACGACGTATCGCCGCCCGTCTCGTACCAGCTACCGCTGGAAACTTTGACTTTAGGCGAGACGGTTCTACTCTCAAATCCGCGTAGATTTCTGATACCGCCTAGATATAGTCTCTCGTTGATAGGCACCCAGCCGCGATCCCAAATTTTGCCGAAGCTTGATTTGAATCTAAAAATAAGGTCGTAGTCCACCCACTCTCTGATACCTTGATACCAGTTAAAATTCGTTCTACTCTTTAAAAATTTCTCGTCGCCGCCCACGCCCGCAAACTCTAGGCTAGTACTTGCGATGATACCCGTGCGAGGCAGGTAATAATCATCCGTGCTGTTATACGTGATAGACGGTATGAGCGAGCTTTTTAGGCTCTTGCCGTCTTTGTACCCGACGGTTTTTAGCACGTCGCTAAGCCCGCTGATACGGCTTTGCTCTATGATGTAACCCAAAGACGCGCTTAGATTTCTAGTTAGTTTTCTACCTACGACGACGTTTAGACCATATGATTTCTCGTCGTAGTTATTCCAGCTATAGTCGTTAGCATAAAGAGTGCCGCCAAGGCTATATTCGCTATCAAAAAGGCGCGGGTTTGTTAGACCTATCTGTCCGGAGAGCTCGTTATCGCTCCTATCTACGCTTATGACGCCTTTCATGCCGCTACCAAATACGTTCGTATCAGACACGCTAGCGTTAAGCAGTAATCCGTCCGAGCTACCGTAGCCGATACCGCCGCTGATCGAGCCCGTGGAGGCCTCTTTTACTTTTACGAGCAGATCGACTTGATTGGCTCCGACGCGCTGCTCTTCGATCTCGACCTCGTCAAAGTAGCTCGTTCGCTTTAGCGCATCCTTGCTGTCTTGCAGGTCGGTTCTGCTATATAAATTTCCCTCCGTGAGATACAGCTCGCGTCTAACGACCCTATCCACGGTTCTGTCGTTACCTGAAATTTGCACGTTTCTTATATATACTTTTTCGTCAGGCACAACCTCGTAGACGATACTTACGGTCTTGTCCTCGACGTTTTTCTCGGTTTTTGGATTTATCCTTACAAACGCGTAGCCCTTATCTGCTACCATATCGTCGAGCTTTTTCATGTCTTGTCTTAGGCGAGCGGAGTTCATCACGTCGCCGCTTTCTAGCCTAAAGTCTTTTAAAATTTTCTCTTTATCAAGCTCTAAAAACTCAGGCGCCTCGATATCTACGCTAGATACCCTATACTGCTCGCCCTCGGTCACGTAGTAGGTGAGATCTGCCGTGTAGTTATCCATGTAGGCGTTTAGATACGGGTTTGAAACCGTCGCGTCTAGGTAGCCTTTTTGGTAGTATTTGTCTTGGATTCTCGCAGGATCGTTTGGTAGCTCAAAAAGTTTGACCTTACCGTCGTTTCTGCCCCACATCCAGCCCATAAATTCGCGCTCTTTATTAGCCACCACAGGCTCGATGTCGCCGTAATCAAAAAGCTTCGCGCCGACTAAATTTACGTTTTCTATTATGATATTTTCGCCGCGGTTTATGTTCATCGTGACAAAAAGACTACTTTCATTGCCCGCCACCGGCTCTTTGGTTACGTCTATGACCGTGTCGAAGTAGCCTTTTGACTCGTAGTACTGCCTGATGCGCTCTTTCGCGCGCTCGATGGCTAACTCGTCGTACATATTGCCTTGTTTGATGTTGATTAGTCCGTCGATGGCGGTTTTATCGTTAGTCACTACGCCTTTGATATCGATACGAGCGATGCTAGGTTTTTCTTTTACCGTTACGGTCACGTCGCCGCCCTCGTTTTCGATGTAGATATCGTCGAAATAGCCCTGTCTAAACAGCTTTGCGATCGCCCTATCCGTGCTATCGACATTTAGCTCGTCTCCGACTTTTAGCCCCATTATCTCCTTTGCAGTTTCTGGGGACAGATGCACGAGACCTTTAAAATTTATGGAAGTTATCTGCTCGGCATTCGCCAAAACTGCGCCCAGAAGTAGTAGAAAAACGCTTTTTTTCATTTATTTAACCTAAAAGTGATGATAAGGCTGTATAATAGCACATTTTATTTTTAAACAATATAAATTTAAAAGGCGAATTTATGAAAATCGGTATCGTAGGCCTAGGACTCATCGGCGGCTCGCTCGGACTCAGTCTCAAAAACGAAAAACTAATCAGCTGCGTTAGCGGCATGGATCTAAACAAAGAGCACGAAAAGCAGGCGATGCAGCTCGGCCTCGTGCATGAAATTTTAACTCTTGAGCAGATGAAGCAAAAGTGCGATATGATATTTCTAGCCATCCCCGTAGAAGCCATCATCAAAATCGTCAAAGAATTTGAAGGCATCGGCGAAAACACGACCATCGTCGATCTTGGTAGCACCAAGCAAAAAATAATCGAAGCCGTGCCCGAGAGCATCAGGCAAAATTTCATCCCCGCTCACCCGATGGCGGGCACCGAGTACTCCGGCCCGACCGCAGCTTTTTCGGGGCTTTTTAAAGATGCCGTCGTAGCCATTTGCGACTTTAAAGAAAGCGGCGAGATGCACGTCAAGCGCTCGGTCGAGCTGTTTTCGCACCTGGGCATGAAGATCATTTTTATGAGCGCGGCGGAGCACGACCATCACGCCAGCGTCATCTCTCACCTACCCCACGCTATCAGCTTTTCGCTAGCTAGCAGCGTACTAAAAAAGGAAAACAAAAAAAATATCATCGCGCTAAGCGGCACGGGATTTAACGGCATGATCAGGATCGCCAAAAGCTCGCCCGTGATGTGGACGGATATCTTTAAACAAAACAAGCAAAATTTGATAAATTCGATAGACCTTTTCAAAAAAGAGCTTGACGAATGCGAAAATTTAATCAAAAACGAGCAGTGGGACGAGCTGCGAGAATGGATGAGCGAAGCTAGAAAAATACGCGAAATTTTATAAATTCAGGCGCAAATTTACCTTAAATTTATCGCTTTTTAGTAAAATCGGTCTCTTTAAGATTTAGGAGATTTTTATGAGAAGACGCGGCAATCCGAATTTGATATTTTTCGGCGTTATTATTTTACTTTTAGTTGCGGCGATAGCTTTTTTATTTACATCAAAAACATTTGAGCGCGAAGCCCCGAGCATAGCCATATCAGATCAAATTTACTGGAACCTAACCTCGCCTCTACCGATCAAAATCACCGACGAAGGCGGCGTGAAATCAGTTAAAATTTCACTCGTAGACGAAAAAGGCAGCGTAAATTTGCTGACTCAAAAATTTGAATCGCCGTCTGAAATCGTCGATTTAAATTTGACCTTTCCTAAAACGGGATTTGGCGCGCAAAAAGATATCTATAACATCGTAATCGAGGCCACCGATACTAGCAAATGGGGATTTTTCCTCGGCAACACGCAAAAAAAAGAGGTCAAAATCACCGTCGACAACAAAAAACCCGACGTAAATATCCTAAATCACTCCTACGCCATCACTAAAGGCGGTAGCGCGACGGTCGTGTTTAAGGCGACTGACGAGATGCTAAAAGAGGTCTATATCGAGACGAACTACGGCAAAAAATTTATCCCAAGCAAATTCGTAAAAGACGGTTACTACGCTTCTTTAGTCGCCTGGCCGGCGCAACAAGGCTCGTTTAGCGCCGACGTCGTGGCGCTTGATGCGGCGGGAAATATAACCAAAAGCAAGATAAGATTTTTCTACCAAGACAAAAAATACCGCACCTCAAAGATAAAACTAGACGGCCAAAGTAGATTTTTAAACGAAAAAATCCCGGAACTAGCGCAACAATACGCTAAAAACTACGACGCTATGAGCAATCTGGAGAAGATGAAGTTCGTCAATGAAAATCTCCGCGAGGCAAATGAGAAAATAATCTCGCAAATCGCCGCAAAAGTCGATATAGACGCAGCTGAAAACTTTAGCGTAAATAAATTTTACCCGCTAAAAAACGGCAAAGCGGTAGCAAGCTTTGGCGACCACAGATACTACACCTTTGAAGATAAAGACGTCAGCGAAAGCTGGCACATGGGCATCGACCTAGCCTCGACACAAAAAGCCGACATCGTCGCCAACAACGACGGCACGGTCGAATTTGCCGCAGAAAACGGCATCTACGGGCGTAACATCCTGATAAATCACGGATTTGGCCTTTTTTCACTCTACGGACACTGCAGTTCGCTAAATGTCAAAGCCGGCGACTCGGTCAAGGCGGGCGACGTCATCGCAAACACGGGCGTTACGGGTCTAGCGATGGGTGATCACTTGCACTTTGGCATGCTAGTTCAAGGCATAGAAGTGCGTCCGGAGGAGTGGATGGATAACGGCTGGATGAAGGATAACGTCACGGGCGTTTTGAATGCGGCTAAAAAAATGGTCGAATAAATTTGCCATTTTGTTGTAAATTTGTTGTATAATGGCAAGAGTAAGAAAAATAAGGGCGAAATTTTGAAACAAACAACCATAAAATCAACCGTAGAAGGCGTAGGTATCGGGCTTCACAAGGGCGAACCGATAAAAATCACGCTTGAGCCGCTCGGAGCAAATTCTGGAATAATATTTTATAGAAAAGACCTCGGAGTGAGCTTTAAAGCGGAGCCGAAAAACGTGATAAATACTCAAATGGCAACCGTAATCGGCGGCAAAGAGGGCTACATTTCGACGATCGAACATCTCCTTAGCGCGATAAACGGCTACGGCATAGATAACGTACGCATAGTCCTAGACGCCAACGAAGTTCCTGTTATGGACGGCTCGGCGATAAGCTACTGCATGATGCTGGATGAAGCTGGCACGGCTGAGCTAGAAGCAGATAAAAAAGTAATCGTAATCAAACGCCCGGTAGAAGTAAATAAAAACGGAAAATTCGCCAGAGTAACGCCGTCAAATAACCCAAAATTCGACTTTACTATCAAATTTGCCCACCCGATAATCGGCGAGCAAAACTACGTGTTTGAGTTTAGCAAACAAGCCTACATCGAGGAGATCGCGCGCGCTAGAACATTTGGATTTTTAAAAGACGTCCAGATGCTAAGAGCGCAAAATTTAGCCCTCGGCGGTAGCCTAGATAACGCCGTGGTTATCGACGATAATAAAATTTTAAATCCTGAAGGCCTGCGCTTTGAAAACGAATTCGTTCGTCATAAAATTTTAGACGCGATCGGCGATCTAAGCCTGATGGGTGCGCCATTGATGGCTGACTATACGAGCTTTGCGGGCAGTCATGAGCTAAACCACGAGCTAACGCTAGCTATCCTAAGCGACGATAAAAACTACGAAATCGTCACGCTAAAAGGCGATTTTGCGCGCGAATATCAAAAGGTATTTGCATAAAAAATATCCAAATTTTAGTTATCGCTCTTAGCTCGCCGCTAATCGTCGGTATTTATGACGAAAACGGCGAGTTTATAGAGCAAATTTCTAGCGAAGAAAAATCCGACGTCTCCCTCGTAAAAATAATAGACGAGATCTTAAACGGCGGCAAATTTAATCTACAAAAAATCATCTACGCAAACGGCCCGGGAAGCTTTATGGGCGTGAAGGTCGCCTACGTCGTTTTAAAGACGATTAGCATCGTGAAAGAGTGCGAATTTTACGCAGTTAGCGGCTTTGAGCTAAACGGCGGCGCACCGATACGGGCGAATAAAAATTTAAGCTTCGTAGATACTCCTTATGGCGTCAAACTGCAAAAAGCGCAAGCTGGCGAATTTAGCTTACCGCAAAATTTAGCCGTTTTAAATCTAAATTTAGATACCCTACCAAATTACGTTATACAAGCCGTTTAGGAGATTTTTTGCAAATTTTAGTTCCCGCCACGAGCGCAAACATTGGCCCCGGTTTTGACGCCCTAGGACTTGCCCTAGAGCTACACAACACAGTCGAGATAACGAGGGCAAATTTCGCCTCCGTGAGCATTTTGGGCGAAGGCAAAGACAACGCGCTTCTTAAGAAAAACAATATTTTTTTATCTATTTTCAATGAAATTTACGTCAAACTAACCGGCAAAAAAGATACTTTTCGCATGATTTTTACCAATCAAATCCCGTTTTCTCGCGGCCTTGGAAGCTCCTCTGCGGTCATCACTTCAGCCATAGCGGCAGCCTACGCGGCAGCTGGGTTTAAGGCGGATAAAAGCGCCATTTTAAACCAGGCTCTAGTTTATGAAAACCACCCCGACAACATCGCTCCGGCGACGCTTGGCGGCTTTGTTAGCTCCGTCATTGAAAACGGCAAGGTAAAATCCCTAAAAAAACCTTTAAGCACCGATATCAAAGCCGTCGTCGTGATCCCGGATAAGCCGATGAGCACGAACGAATCTCGCGCCAAGCTACCTAAAAATTTCACTATGGGCGAGTGCGTTAGCAACCTCTCTCACGCCGCATTTCTCACGGCTTGCTTTTTTAGCGAAAATTACGAGTTTTTAAGGACAGCGGCAAAAGATGTCATGCACGAGCAAATCCGCATGCAAAGCCTGCCCGAGCTCTTTGAAGTGCGCAAGATAGCCTACGAAAACGGCGCTCTTTTAAGTACGCTTTCAGGCAGCGGATCTAGCTTTTTAAATATCGTTTATGCCGGCGATGCCGCAAATTTAAAACAAAAACTGCAAGATAAATTTAAGAGCTTTCGAGTTGAAATTTTTAATTTCGACAACAACGGGATAAAAATCCTACAAAGCTAAAAAAAAGCTAAAAGAAGTTATAATAATGGCTCAAAAATTTATCCCTATCAGGACGTGTGTGGTCTGCAAAAAGCGCTTTGAACAGCAAATTTTGCGTAGATACAGACTGATAAATTCTTCGCTATTTTTCGGAAACGGAAACGGACGCAGCTTTTATCTTTGCGAAGAATGTCTAAAAAAAGACGAGAAAATTTTAAGAAAATCGCTCGGAAGAGTCGCAGGCAGCTTTATCGCGACGCTACAAAACGGGCAAAATTTAAAGGAGATACTCTTAAATGGGGACTGTTCGAATTTCAGAGATAGCAAATGAGCTCGGCTACAATAGCAAAGAGGTTTTAGAAAAGGCTATTGAGCTTGGGCTAAAGGTCAAAACGCACTCAAGCGGCGTTAGTCCTGAAGAAGCGGCGGCGCTATACACCTACATCCAAACTGGCGAGATCCCCGAAGCTCTCAAGAAAAAACCGGAAAAGAAAAAGCCGACCGCCAAAAAAGCGGAAGCCAAAGAGAGCAAAGAGGAAAAAGAAAGCAAACCTAAAGAGGCCAAAAAAACAAGCGCCGCAAAAGAAGAAAAGCCTTTGCCGAAAGAAAAAGTAGAAACAAAAAACGACGAAAAATCCGAAAAAGAACAAAAAACAGTCACTCAAAAACCGGTAGAAAAAGCGCCGGAGCCAAAAATCCAAGCAGCTCCCAAAGAGGAGCCAGAAGCCCAGCCTGTGGCTACCGAGCCCGTTCAGCCAAAAGAAAGCTTAGCCGATGTTAGCCTGCAAAAAAGACGCGGCCTAGTCATCGTAAAAAAGAAAAAAGACGAGCAGCCAGCACCTAGAGCAAGCGAGAGAAGAGAGTCTGCGCCGGCGCTAAATTTGGAAAATATGTTTAAATTTAGCGACGAAAAGATCGAACGCAAAAAGAAAAAAGAGAAAAAACCGGTCGTCGCAACCAAAAAAGACGGCGCTACAAAGATGGATCTACTCGGCGACCGCGATATGGCGGACATCGTGATAGACGACGAAGACGTAGTTATATTGCCCGATTTTTCAGTACGAACGCAAACTCCGGAGCCTCAAAAAATCAAACAACCGACAAATACGGGCTATAAGCCGGTCCTAAATACCTCCATAAGCTCGTTTCTAGAACAAGGCACAGCGCGCAGGCCTCGCAAAAAACATAAAAAATCGCAACGCACCGACCATAACGGCGAGTCGGTAACCTACGTCGAGATACCAAAAGAGATCCGTCTTTACGAATTTGCCGACAAAATCAACAAGCAACCGAGCGAAATCATCGGCAAGCTCTTTATGCTGGGCATGATGACGACCAAAAACGACTTCCTGGACGAGGATGCGATAGAAATTTTGGCTGATGAATTCGGCATCGAGGTAAACATCGTTGATACGCAAGAAGCGTTTGACTACGTTAAGGCCTACGACGAAGAAGAGGAGCAACTAGACGATGCAAATTTGACTGTCCGCGCTCCTGTTATCACCATCATGGGTCACGTCGATCACGGTAAAACCTCACTACTAGACTACATCAGAAACTCGCGCGTGGCAGCAGGCGAAGCTGGCGGCATCACGCAACACGTGGGCGCCTATATGGTAAATAAAAACGGCAAAAACATTACCTTTATCGACACTCCGGGCCACGAAGCGTTCACGGCTATGCGCGCCAGAGGAGCCAAGATCACCGACATCGTTATCATCGTGGTCGCAGCCGACGACGGCGTAAAACCGCAAACAAAAGAGGCCGTGAGTCACGCAAAAGCCGCGGGCGTGCCGATCATTATCGCGATAAACAAGATGGATAAAGAGGCTGCAAACCCCGACAAAGTAAAAAGCGAACTAGCCGAGCTAGATATCCTATCTACAGACTGGGGCGGCACGTACGAGTTCGTACCGATCTCGGCAAAAACGGGTATGGGTATAGATGATCTGCTTGAGATCGTACTCTTGCAGGCTGAAATTTTAGAACTAAAAGCAAATGCACAAGCAAACGCAAAAGCCGCCATAATAGAAAGCTCGCAGCAAAAAGGTCGCGGTCCGGTCGCTACAGTTATCGTAGAAAACGGTACCCTAAAAGTCGGCGATATCGTGGTCGCAGGCGTCGCATACGGTAAGATAAGAACGATAACCGATGACCAAGGTAAAATTTTAAAAGAGATAAAACCGGGCGAATGCGGCGTAATAATGGGCCTTAGCGAGATTCCTGAAGCCGGCGAAACGCTAATAAGCGTCAAAACCGACAAAGAAGCCCGCGAGTACGCACAGAAAAAGGCTGAATATTTGCGCCAAAAAGAGCTCAGCAAAACTACTAAAGTAAGCCTAGAAGAGCTTAGCGAAAAGATCGCCGAGGGTGAGCTAAAATCGCTCCCTGTCATCGTAAAAGCCGACGTGGGCGGCTCACTAGAAGCCATCAAGGCAAGCCTAGAAAAACTTCGCAACGACGAGATAAAAGTAAATATCATCCACTCAGGCGTGGGCGGCATCACACAAAGCGACGTGGAGCTAGCTAGAGCGAGCGAAAACTCGGTGATTTTAGGCTTTAACATTAGGCCTACTGGCGAAGTGAAAGAAAAAGCCAAAGAAAGCGGCGTCGAGATCAAAACCTACAACGTCATCTATAACCTACTTGACGACGTAAAGGCGATCCTAAGCGGCCTAATGTCGCCTGTCATCCACGAGGAGCAGCTCGGTCAAGCACAAGTACGCCAAGTCATCAACGTCCCTAAAGTAGGCGCGATCGCAGGCTGCATGGTGACGGAAGGTACGATAAACCGCGGCGCGAAAATCCGCCTAATCAGAAACGGCGTAGTCGTACACGAGGGCACCGTAAGCTCGCTAAAACGCTTCAAAGACGACGTGAGAGAGGTAGCGCGCGGCTTTGAGTGCGGCGTAGGTATCGACGGATATAACGACATCAGAGAAGGCGACTACATCGAGAGCTTTAAAGAAGTAGAGGAGCAAGCCAGCCTATGAACCCCTCGGAGATAAAGCGGCTGCGCACGCAAAGCGTACTAAAAGAGCTTCTACCTGAGGCTCTATCTACGCTTGAGGACGAGCTTTTACGCGGACTGTGCGTGACCGACGTCGAGTGTAAAAAAGGCAGATACGACGCGTTCGTATACCTCGATAAGATGATGTTTGACGAGCGCGAGCAGGCCTATATACTAGACCGCCTAAAACGCGTATCAAAGCACCTGCAAAACCACTGCATGGCTGCCGAGGGCTGGTATAGAGCGCCGAATTTTCACTTTAAATTTGACGACAGGCTCGAGTACCAAAACCATATGGACGATTTGTTTGAAAAAATCTCAGAGGATCTAAACAAAAATGCAAAATCTTGAAAATCTGATCTCGCAGTGCGGCGTGCAGCTCTACGACGTCGAGGTCGCAAACGAAAACGGCAGAGCGATCTATAGGATCTACATCGCAAAGCCCGGAGGCGTAAATTTGGACGACTGCGAAAAGGTTTCACGTTTGCTTTCGCCGATATTTGACGTCGAGCCGCCGCTTAGCGGAGACTACGTGCTAGAGGTTAGCTCGCCGGGTCTGGAGCGAAAGCTAGAAAAACCGAGCCATTTTATATCAAGCGTTGGTGAACTGGCTAAAATTTCAGCCGAAGTAGACGGCGAAAACAAAAAACTAAAAGGCAAAATTTTATCCGCCGACGATGAAGAAATCTCGTTTGAGAGCGAAGGTCAAATTTTAAAAATAAAAATCGCGAATATAAAAAAGGCAAAAACCTATATCGAGTGGTAAGCTGCAAATTTAAAGGCTCAAATTTAAGCTAATATCCCGTCAAATTTTGGGGTTAAATTTTGCAAATTTGAGCCTTTAAATTTATACTCAAAGTTTAAACGCGCCACAGTCAAACTTCTCAAATTTAACCTCAAATTTACAAACTGCCTCCGCATAAATTTAAATTTTCCGCAAAACGCGCAAGAACAATGGCGTAAATTTACGCGATTCTACCCGCCTACCCCCGAAAGCGCGTACCGTAAATTTAATACCCGTCTAGCAAAACATAAGCTAACTTTGGCTATAATCCCTAAATTTTTTAAAAAGTAGGAACCATGAGCTTTTTAGATATTTTTTCCAAAACGAGAAAGCAACAATCCGCTCCCAGCGAGGCTCCGGCGCACTGGGTCAAATGCGACAGCTGTCACTCGCTGATGTATTACAAAGAGGTCGAGGCAAATTTTAACGTCTGTCCAAAGTGCGGTTTTCACATGAGATTAGCCGCCGATAAGAGGATAGCGATGATCTGCGATGAAGGCAGTTTCGTCGAGCTTGACACCAAGCTAAAGCCCGTCGATCCGATCAAATTTGTCGATAAAAAATCCTATAAAAAACGCATAAGCGAAAACGAGGAAAAAACGGGCAGAAGCTCGGCCGTGATCTGCGGCGAGGCCAAGATCGACGGCATGAACGTGCAGTTAGCGGTTTTTGATTTTAGCTTTATGGGCGGGTCTTTAGGCTCGGTCGAGGGCGAAAAGATCGTGCGCGCCGTAAAAAGATCGCTCGATAAAAAACAGCCCCTCATCATCGTTTCGGCTTCGGGCGGAGCGAGGATGCAGGAGAGTACGTTTTCGCTGATGCAGATGTCAAAGACCTCTGCCGCGCTAAAGCTACTTGACGAGGCTAAAGTGCCGTATATCTCGGTCCTAACCGATCCTACGATGGGAGGAGTTAGCGCGTCTTTTGCGTGGCTGGGCGACGTCATCATCGCAGAGCCGGGCGCTCTCATCGGCTTTGCCGGACAGCGCGTTATCAAGCAAACCATCGGAGCCGATTTGCCGGAAGGTTTTCAAAGATCTGAGTTTTTGCTAGAGCACGGCCTAATAGACGCCATAGTCGAGCGCAAAGAACACAAGCAGTTTTTGAGCGATATGATAAGACTGCTCTCAAACAACCCGGCCTACGCCGCTAAGCAGCCGAGCGCTCAAAATTTGGACGACGAGGAATAAATTTGGAAATTTCCGTGTTTTGCATCCAAAAGTCAAAACGTGAAAATTTTGAAAACGAGATCAAAGAGTACGCGAAGATGTCGTCGAAATTCGCCAAAATTTCAGACGTCATTATATTTAACGACAAGATCGCCAAAGCCCAAAGCAAAGGGCGAGACGAGGCGTTAAAAGCTTACGACGAGGTTTATGAGCCAAATTTAAACGGCTTTTGCGTGGCGCTTGACGAAGCGGGTCGCGAATTTAACAGCGAGGAGTTTGCTAAACTCATCTCGGACAAGGCTCAAATTTCGTTTTTTATCGGCGGAGCTTACGGGCTTAGTCAAAATTTTAAACAAAAAACAGATGCAGTCGTTAGCCTAAGCCGCATGACGATGGCGCACAAGATAGCAAAGCTTATGCTTCACGAGCAGATTTTCAGAGCTCTTTGCATAAACGCTAACCACCCATATCACAAATAAAGGAACAAAATGCGCAAAAGCGACTTGGAGCAGTTTAAGGCACTTTTACTGGAGCGAAAAGCACAGATAACTAAAAATATTTTAGACTCGTCAAACGAGATGGCAGGACTACGCCAAAGCGGCGTCAGCGACGAGTTTGATATCGCCTCCGTAAACGCCGATCAGCTCATCGAGCAATCAATCAGCGCTCAACAAAGACAAGAACTAGCCGAGATCGACGTCTCGCTGCGAAAGATCGCCGACAAAACCTACGGCATCTGCGAGATGTGCGAGGAGGAGATCGGGCTGGCGCGTCTGCGCGTCAAACCGCACGCAAAATACTGCATCACCTGCCGTGAGATAGTGGAAAAAACCGCAAAATAGGGGTATGCCATGCAAATCAAACGTTTTATAGCTTGCGCCGTGCTTTACCTGGTCGTAGTCGGCGCGATCGTTTATTTTTTTGAGAACGGCTCTTACGAACTTCATCTTAAATTTGCCCTCTTTGGCAGCGGCACCGAGCATGCGCTAAATTTACCCGTCGCCGTCTGGATGATACTACCGCCTGCGATTTTGACGCTATTTTGCGTACTTCACATGGCCTATCACGGGTTTAAATTTTACGCCTTTAAACGCAAAATTTCGCACGATGAGAAATTTTACAGAGAACTAGGCAAAGAAATTTTACTCGGCCTTGATACGAACAAAGACTTTAAAACGAACTTTTATAAAATCCCGTCCCAAATAGCTAGAGTCCTCTCGCCGTGGGATAGATATAAAGACGCAAAGATAGATGGGGAGGAGCTACAAAACGTCCTAGACACCGTGCGCACGGTCAAAAACGGCGAAGTCGCCGATCTAAAGAAATTTAAGCTACCTAAAGACAATCCGCTCTTTATCAAAAACGAGCTAAACAAAATAGCAAATTTGGACGGATACTATCTAGAAACGCTTAAAAAACCTATGGGCGATCAGGGCGAAATAGTCCGCGAAGCAAGACAAAAACTAATAAATATAGGCTCGCTCGCCGATATTAAAAAATTTGCCCCTGATCTGGACGAAAAAGAGATCATGACTCTTATCACCCGCTTTGCCAAAGACGAGATAAATTTGAGCAACGACGAGATTCTAGAGCTATTAAATTCAGATAAAATTTCAAAAGACAGCTTTAGTATCAGCGCCGCGACGCTAAAAAGCAAAATCGCTCCGGACGCTATCATCGGCATCTTTGAGCGGCTCAAAAACGAACGCCAAGAGGCGCAGGAAGCGTATGTCTATCTGCTGTTTGAGTTTGAGATGCTCGAGCGCGCGCAGGAAGTTTTGTCGGGTCTTGAAGCCGGCGAATATCAAAATTTCCGCACCCTGCTCTACCTCAGACAAAACGGCAAAAACGTCCCGACCGATCTATTTTTCAAGCACGCCCATTGCTGATAGATTTTTCAAAAAAGCCGCTTTTTCTAGCTCCGCTCGCGGGCTTTTCGGACCTGCCGCTTAGAAGCGTGGTCAAGCAGTTTGGTTGCGACGTGACTGTAAGTGAGATGATAAGCGCAAACGCCCTAGTCTATGAAGGCAGCAAAACGCTTGAAATGCTCAAAAAATCGCCGCTTGAAACGCCATATATCGTGCAGATAGCGGGCAGCGACGCGGACATCGTCAAAAAAGCGGTGGAAATTTTAAACGGTATCGACGGTATCGACGGTATCGATCTAAACTGCGGTTGCCCCGTGCCAAAGGTCGTCAAACAGTCCGCGGGCTCGGCTCTGCTAAAAGATATCTCGAACCTAAAACGCATCGTAGAAACCATCAAAAAAACCTCAAATAAGCAAATGACTAGCGTCAAATTGCGCCTGGGTTTTGAAGAGAAAATACCAGAAATTTTAGCCCTCGCCGCGCAGGACGCCGGAGCGGACTACATCGCATTTCACGGACGCACGAGAGCTGGCGGATACACGGCAGCGGTCGACTACGCCGCGATCGGCCGAGCTAAAGAGGTGGTAAATATCCCTGTCATCGCAAACGGCGACATCTCGCCCGAAAATGCTGCCGATGCGTTAAATTTGACCAACGCCGACGCGCTAATGATAGGACGCGCTTGCATCGGCAAGCCGTGGGTTTTCCACGAGATAAAAACGGGCGGCAGTATTGACGCGGCGACGAAAAAGGCGATCATTTTGGCGCATTTTGACGCGATGATCGAGCACTACGGCGAGCACGGAGCGGCGATATTTCGCAAGCATCTACACCGCTACTCCAAAGGCATAGACGGCGCCAGCGCCTTTCGCGACGCGATAAATCACATCGCCGAACCAGACATCCTGCGCCAAAAAATCCAAACTTTTTTCTAACCATGCAAGGCTACATCCTGCACACGCAAAAAGTGCGCGACGAGGACCTGCTCGTCTACATCCTCACGCCCTCGCTGCTAGTTAAATCCTACCGCTTCTACGGCGCGCGCCACTCAAACGTCCTGCAAGGCTACAAGATCGACTTCGAGCTCGAAGGCGGCGAAAACTTCCTCCCGCACCTGCGCAGCGTCCTGCACCTAGGCTACCGCTGGCTGCTCTCGCGCGAGCGGCTACTCGTGTGGCAGCAGTTTATGCGCCTACTCTACGCACACCTGCGAGACGTCGAGCAGATAGACGAGGTGTATTTTCGCGAGCTTGAGCTTTGTGCCTCACGCTTTGACAGAGGCGCTCCCAAACGCCTACTCATCGAGAGCTACGTGCGCATTTTAGAGGCCGAGGGCAGGCTACACGACGAGCTTTTTTGCTTTATCTGCGACGAGCCCGTGGATGATAGCGTGGCGCTAGCCAGGAGCTTCCTACCCGCCCACGAACACTGCGCTGCGCAAAAGGGTTTTGAAATAGAAAAGATAAAAATGCTCTTTAGCGAGCGCTCTACGCTGCTGCTTGACGATGACGAGATAGACGCGCTCTACTCCATTTTGCTTCAGGGGCTTTGATCAAATTTGGCTTTCAAATTTGACTTGCCAGAGCTTGCTTTCAAATTTAACCCGCTCAAATTTTATGCGGACGGATCTCACCGTGCCCTGCTCCCGATATCTTAAATTTATCGGCTCAAATTTCATCAAATTTACCGCCTCTTTACCAGCTTTTAGTTAAAATTTCGCAAATTTGACTTAAGGGATAAATTTGAAGAAATTCGCACTCGGCTTCGCCGCTCTTTTCCTCATCGTTTTCGTAAATTTCCTCTACGAAAAGCTATCTCGCCCTACTCATTTTACCGTCACTCCCGATACTAAAATAGATCCAAACTCCGAGCTAGCCAAATACGTAACGCAAGAGTAGATAGACGACTTTGCTTTTAGATACTGGGATATAGACGAATACGAGGAAAACAACGCCACCCTTAACGCTTTAAGAAATCTGCTGAGGCTAAAAGATACGGATAAGATTTTAAATTTTATGACAAGAAACGGGCT
>NZ_CALHXD010000023.1 GCF_938040115.1 uncultured Campylobacter sp.
AAAAAGATATCGCGGTGGACGACTTTAAACACGTCATCACGCTAAAAGGCGAGCCGTTAAATTTGACCGCAGCGGAGTACGACATCCTAAAATACATGCTTCAAAAAGAAGGCGGCGCCATCACACGCGAGGAGTTTATCTACAACTGCGCGAGCATCAGCGAGGACTCGACAAACAAGAGCATCGACGTCATTATCGGCCGCATCAGAGGCAAGCTAGGCGACGACCCCAAAGAGCCAAAATATATCCACGCCATCCGCGGCATCGGCTACAAGCTCATGCAGTAAATTTGAGCTAAAGCCTGCAAATGAAACGCTCATCGGTTTTTTACACTATCACTTTTATCTTCGCGCTTGCGCTTACGAGCATATTTCTCGCGTTTTTGTGGCTGATGGACTACGACAAGCAAAACTACGCGCGCGAGCTAAACGCCAAATACTCCACGATCGCTAGAAATCAGCTCTTTTTGATGAGCGGTATCATAAACGAAAAAGAATACGAGCGTCAAACGGGCGACTTTAAGATGCCTGAGATCACAAACGAACAGCAAAAAGAGGAGATCCTAGCAAATGCAACCGTGCTTGAGGAGATATCCGCGGACATCGGCTCTAGCGCCATCATGATCTATCAAAATCACCACTATCTAAAAGTCCAGCACGTCGATAAAATCCTGCTTTTAAAGGATAATGACTACCAGCCCTACCGCTACGACATCATCAAGATCATCTTTTCGCTAGTCGCGATCATACTTTTGGCCGCTTACGTTTTTGTTATCAGGAAGCTAAAACCGCTAAGAAAACTAAAACGCCAGATAGCTAAATTTGCCGCGGGCGAGATCGACGAAGTGCAAAACGTCAGCAGCGGTAACGACGAAATTTCCGAGGTTGCAGAGGCTTTTTACGACGCGGTTTGCCAGATCAAAAGCTTAAACGCGTCGCGCAAGCTATTTTTAAGAAACATAATGCACGAGCTAAAAACTCCGATCACCAAAGGCCGCCTCGCCGCCGAAATGATCGAAAAAAGCAAAAACCAAGAGCGACTCGTGTCGGTGTTTATAAAACTCGAAAATCTCATAAACGAATTTGCCGCCGTCGAGCAAGTCACGTCAAACATCGCGCTAAATAACACCAAAATTTGCCGTATCGACGACGTCATCGACGAGGCTCTGGATATCGCGATGGTCGATCCCGGACAGGTCACGATCAGTAAGCTAGAGGACGTGAGCCTAAATGCAGACTTTAAGCTACTAGCGATCGCCGCCAAAAATATGATCGATAACGCGCTAAAATACTCCCCCAATAAGCACGTAAATATCACGATCACGCGCGAATCTATCAAATTTATCAACGAAGGCGAGCGGCTGTCGAAGGAACTACGCCACTACGTCGAGCCTTTTACCAAGGGCGAAAGCGCGCAAAAGAGCTTCGGTCTAGGACTCTACATCGTCGAAAATATAATCAAAGCACATAAGCTAACTCTAAGCTACGAATACAAAAACGGGCTAAACGTATTTAGCTTTGAAAATCTGCAAAATATAGCGGCGTAGGCGTAAATTTGAGCGTTTGCCGAGCTGTGGCGCGCGGATAAAATTTGAATCAAAATTTAAACCGAGCCACATTTGCTTAAATTTTAAAATTTGGCGTATCGTTTGTGGCCAACTAAACGCCAAATTTTGAGCTACAAATTTGGCGCTCGTTTCAAATTTATAGTCAAATTTAGTGAACGCTCGCTACTCATAATAAAAAGACTTTGCAGGCGCGAAATTTAGCCTCGCCTTTTCGCACAGCACGTAAAAATCAACCTTGCCGCCGCGAGACTTAAACTCAAAATAACATTCGTAAAGCTTTACGAAGTATTCAAACTCTAAATTTAGCCGCGCGCTTATCTCGTGTTTTTATCTTGCGTCACGAGCTTCGCGGGTTAGTTGCTCATAGTATGAGCGCTCGATCAGGCAGCCATCTGGAAAGTGGTGCGCACCCCAGTCTAGCGCGTCTAGTAGCATGCAAAAGTATAGCTCCACAGTTCGCTCGTCGCAGCGCTCATGGCGGTATGCACGGCGCAAAAGCTCGTCCCCACCAAGCTCATGCAAACCGCGCATGTAAATCTGATGCGCCCAGCGTAGATGCGGCATCTCGCCTGCGTCGCAGCACCCTTTTAGATACTCGCCGACTAGCTCGCCGAGCCGAAATGGCAGCTCGCCGTTGCCGCGGTTTTTTAGATTTTTTAGCTCGCTTTTGCTTTCGTCTAAAATTTCGCAGCAGAGCTCACCCAGTGCGTAGTTCCGCTGCGTCTGGCTAAATTCGCTTTTAAATTTACCAACGGTGCCCTTTAGATACTCGTTTGCCAGCTTTTAGTCCCATATCATAGAGCCTTAGGTATTCGCAGAGCTCAAATTTTAGCCGGCCAAAAGCGTCCGTTTGCATTTAGTTTCCTTGTCTGCGTAAATTTAGCGCATAAAAACCACGACTTGACTCTGCTCAAACGCGACCTTCCGCCCCGCTAGATATAGCTCGAAATAGGGCTTTAAAAAGTCCTCTTGTGGCCTTTGCGCGTAGTTTGGATACTGCAAATACGCCGACAGAAGGTAGTCGCAGTCGATCGAATAGTACGCCTCGCTGAGCACCCATAGCTTCACATCAAGCTTAGGCGAATCTATCATCCACTCGCCCCGCATAAGGCGTCCGCAAGCCCACCTTCGTGATCTGCGAGATCAGAGCTCTCCTGCACGCGCGCGGATTTTATTTCGTCAAGCATTTTTAAAAGCTCGTCATTGCCGAGAAACTCGGCAAAAATTTTTAAATTTCGAACGTGCGCTAAAGCTAGGCTCTTAAGTCCTTCGTCATCAAATTTCGGATCCTGCGGTGGACAAAAATACCCCGGCGCCACGCCCCGACCAAACGCCTCTTGCGTCTGCTACGCCGTGGCTGTGTAGATCGGCATTATGCGCGCTTGCAGCTCGGTGCCGTTTTGCAGCGGCGCAAACACCGTTTCTATACCGATGCCATCGGGCATAAAGCACTGAAAAAGTCCGTAAAACTTATCCTGCAGATCTATCTCTTTGCAATCTAAATCAAGATCCAGCCCTGCAGCCTCGTCAATGCGGCGCGCATACTCGAAATTCGTCATTTTTCTCCCCAAATTTGGATTAAATTTTGAGCATTATATCTTAAAGGGTCTCAAATTTTTGCTTGCAAATTAATATAATAACTTTCAAAATAGCAGCAAAATATGGCGTAAATTTAGCATAAGCACCAACCTTAAGCATAGCTTTTCTAAATGACGTAAGTAAATTTAGCAACCGTTGCAGTATAAAAAACATAGGCAAACTTACGGCTACTACTTGGTTGCGGATACCTTACACGATGTACAATTTCTAGTTTGGAGGGCAAATTTGACGCCGACGGCGGCTTAAATTTAAAAATTTACACGCACGAGAATAAAAACTCGAACGAAAATAATTTAAAGCGGCGTATTTTTATATAAATAAAATTTCGCCGCTTTTTATATAATTCAAAAAATAGACGAGCCAGCGCGGTCAAAACAGCAAATTTTTATTCGCTCAAATTTAACCCAAAAGCATTTCGGCTAAAATGCCGATTTATTCATTCCTAAGCGTCTCAAGTACGTTTATTTGCGCGGCTTTTTTAGCAGGGTAAAACGACGAAAATGCCACTATAACGACCGCTCCGACCAAAATCATAACAAGATCAAGCAAAGATAACTCCATAGGAAGCTTCGCGCTACCGTAAACGTCTGCGGGCAAATTTACTATATCAAAGCTACCGAGCAGCCACACGCCAAAGAGCCCGAGCACGAGTCCAAACACTATCCCGCCTCCGCCTATCGTGGCTCCCAGCGCAAAAAAGCTCTTTTTGATCTCGGCCTTGCTAGCGCCCAGCGAGAGTAGTAGAGCGATCTCTTGGCGGCGGTTCATGACGGTCATGAGCAGCGAGCTTACGATATTTAGCGAGGCAACCAGGATGATGAGCATCAAAACGATGAAAAGCGCACGTTTTTCAAGCGCCAAAGCGGAGAAAAAGTTGCCGTTTTGCTGCCACCAGCCGATGGCTTTTTGTCCTAGCCGTAGCTCGCGCGAGATCTTTTCGATATCGGCGAACGGATCGTCTGAAAACACATGTATGCCGTCAAATTTGCCCTCATCGTACTCAAGTATCTTACGCAGCGCCTCCACGCTCGTGTATAGATAGCTTTTATCGTAGGCCACAAGCCCCGAGCTAAACGAGCTCACGACTTCAAAGCGCTTCATTTTAGGCGTTAGAGCAAAGCCGCTCGGGTCATTTTTGGTAAAAATGAGCGTGAGTTTGTCATTTTCGTTTATCATCATCTCGTTTTTGACGCCTTGCCCTACTAGCAATCCGTATCCGTCTAGCTCGCGGTCACCAAGACCGGCTGCCACGACCGAGTTTATCTGCTTTTCGTCGGCTGAATTTACGCCAAAAAGCAGTCCGCCCTCAAAGCTATTCGCCCCCTTTATGATAACTTGACTCATGATATATGGGCTAAATTTGAGATTCGGAAACTTTTGTTTTAGTTCGCTAACGTCGCTCTCGTCGATGTTGCCGCGGATAGCGGAGAGGATCGTGATCGGGTAGTTCATGGTAAAAAGTTTGCGCTCAAATTCCTTGTCAAAGCCGTTCATGATCGCCATCGCAACGATGAGCACCATGAGCCCGACGCCCACACCTAGAAATGCTAGCAGCGCCGAAAGCATGATAAATGGCTGGGTTTTATCAAACCGTAGATATTTAAAAAGTAGATATTTGGTTAGGCTCATTTGATTTTCCGTTGTTTAAATTTGGGCTTTGGTTTGCTCGCTACTTTCGCGTCGCTCTGTCTTGTTTAAATTTGCGCCAAGCGCGAGCTAAAATTCAAATTTGAATATCCGTGAAAATTTGACGTAAAATTTTTAAACCGCTTGCAAACTCCGGGCGTTTTAAATTTACGTTACGATTTTGCACCGCTACAAAAAGGCGGCAAATTTAAATGCTAAATTTAGCAAACCGCCGCCAAAACACCAAAGCTAAATTTTATCCCAATCCTCCGCAAAAGCTCCTTTTTTAGGGCCGCTCTTGCCGTGGCAGTCTTTGTATTTTTTGCCGCTTCCGCACGGGCATGGGTCGTTTCGCGATACTTTTTTACCAGGCTTTTCTTCACTCTCAGGTGCACCGACGGTCTCGCTATCTTGAGCTTCTTGCGGCGCAGACTCACTAGGCTCGGAGAAGCTTAGGCGCACGGCCGTTAGTATCTTGATACTCTCAAATTTGATGCGACTAACGAGCTCCATAAAGAGATTAAAGCTCTCTTTTTTATACTCGGTTAGCGGATCTTTTTGATTGTAGCCGCGCAGTCCGATGCCGGTTTTTAGGATGTCCATCTGATATAGATGCTCGCGCCATGCGGTGTCTAACACCTGCAGGCAAAGCACCTTTTCTAGGTATCTGCGCTGATCGGCGCCTATGACGCCCATTTTTTCTTCGTAGTCAGCCTCAAATTTAGCCGTTATCTTTTCGGCAAGCTCGGCATAGTCGAGATCTTTTAGATCATCTGGCTGCATGAACGCGCCGTTTGAGATTATCACGGAGCTTAGTTTTTCGAGATTGTATTCGCTCTTTGGCTCGCCTGCGTAAATTTCAGCCTGAGCTAGCAGATGCTCGACAAATTCGGCGCGATTTTGTTTGATTTTTTCGCCGACTTCAAAATTTGGATCAAGCAACTCGTTTCTAAATTTATACACCGTTTTTCGTTGCTCGTTTGCGACGTCGTCGTACTCGAGGATGTGTTTTCGCGCTTCAAAGTGCAGGCTTTCGACCTTTTTTTGCGCATTTTCGACGGCTCTAGTGACCATTTTCGAGTCGATGCTTTCGCCCTCTTCGATACCAAGGCGCGTCATTATCGCTTTTATGCGGTCGCTGCCGAATATCCGAAGTAAGTTATCTTCAAGGCTTAGGTAAAAGCGGCTCACTCCAGGATCGCCCTGACGCCCCGAGCGGCCTCGCAGCTGGTTGTCGATACGGCGGCTTTCGTGCCTTTCAGTGCCGATGATGTATAGACCGCCTAGGTTTCGCACCTCGTCGTCGATACGGATATCTACGCCGCGTCCGGCCATATTCGTCGCGATAGTAACCGCGCCGCGAGCGCCGGCTTGAGCGATGATCTCGGCTTCTTTTTCGTGATTTTTAGCGTTTAGCACGGAGTGCGGGATCTTTTCTTTTACGAGTAAGCTATGCAACTTTTCGCTCTTTTCGATCGAGGCGGTGCCCACAAGTACGGGCTGACCGCGGTCGTGAGCTTTTTTGATCTCGTCGATCACGGCTTTAAATTTCTCATTTTCGGTTTTATATATGAGATCGTTGTTGTCTTTTCTGATTACCGGCACGTTTGTCGGGATCGATACGACATCAAGCTTGTAAATTTGCGAAAACTCGGTCGCCTCCGTCTGCGCCGTACCCGTCATGCCCGATAGTTTTTTGTAAAGTCTAAAATAGTTTTGAAATGTAATATCTGCTAGAGTTTGGCTCTCTTCTTGGATCTTTACGCCCTCTTTAGCCTCGAGCGCCTGATGCAAGCCCTCGCTAAATCTTCGTCCTTCGCTAAGACGCCCCGTAAATTCGTCCACGATGACAACTTGCCCGTCACGAACGACGTAGTGAACGTCCTTTTCAAAGAGATTGTGCGCTTTTAGAGCTTGGTCTAGGTGGTGGCTCAAAATCGCGTTTTCCATGTCGTAGAGATTTGCCACGCCAAAGAGCTTTTCAGCCTTTGAGATGCCTTCTTCGGTGATCGCTATCGTGCGGTTTTTCTCATCAACGACAAAGTCGCCCGTGGCCTTTTCTTGCGGAGTCGCAGGCGGTTCGCCGCGCTTCATCTGGCGCGCGACTTCGTTTGCCTTGATGTAGCCGTCTAGCGTGCGATTCGTAGGACCCGAGATAATGAGCGGAGTCCTGGCCTCGTCGATGAGGATACTATCGACCTCGTCAACGATGACGAAGTTATGCTCTCTTTGCACCTTATCTTTGAAATCCATCTTCATATTATCGCGTAGGTAGTCAAAGCCGAATTCATTATTCGTACCGTACGTGATATCGCTATCGTATGCCGCTTTGCGCGCTGCGTCGTCGTATTCTCCGCCTAGTATCACGCCGACGCTAAGGCCTAGAAATTTATAAATTTCGCCCATTTGCGTCGCGTCGCGTTTGGCGAGGTAGTCGTTTACGGTCACGACGTGCACGCCCTTGCCGCTCATTGCGTTTAAAACGACGGGCAAGCTTGCTACGAGGGTTTTACCTTCGCCCGTTTTCATCTCGGCGATCTTGCCGTCGTTTAGTACCATGCCGCCGATTAGCTGAACGTCGAAATGGCGCATATTTAGCGTCCTTTTACCGACCTCGCGCACGATGGCAAACACGTCGTCTAGCAGTTCGTCCTGGCTTTTTTCGCCGTTTTGCACCTGTGCTTTAAATTCGTTAAATTTAGCCTTTAGCTCATCGTCGCTCATCGCTTGATATTTGCTTTCAAGCGAGTTTATATAGGCGACTCGTCTAAAATATTTTTTTACTTCCCTGTCGTTTTTCGTACCGAATATCTTTTGCATAAACGCCGTTATCATTTCTAGCCTTTAAATTTTATTAAAGTTTGGATTTTAACATTTTATTATTTAAACTTAGCTAGAATTTTGCCGGGTAAAGGAAAATATATGAAAAAAATTTTAGCATTTTTGCTCTTTTGCGCCTCGGCTTTCGCAGTTACGTTAAATTTCGTCACGCTTCAAAGCGACTTCGTGCAAACCATCACGAGCGAGAACGAAACGGTCGATTATTTCGGTAAATTTTACGCAAAAAGCAATAACCGCGCCTACTGGATCTACGAGCGCCCGACGCCTAAAAAAATCTACTTTGATAAAAACCGCGTCGTCGTGATCGAGGATACGCTCGAGCAAGCGATCATCTCTAAATTTGAAAAGGCGCCGAATTTGATCGACGTCGTTAGAAACGCGGTTAAGATCACCGACACGCTCTACAAGGCCAAATACGACGGCGTAGAGTATCTAATCACCGTCAAAAACTACATCCCGACAAGGATCGACTACGAGGACAAGCTCGGCAATAAAATCAAAATCACGTTAAGCAACACGAAAAAGGATTTTAAGATAAGCGATGATTTGCTGACGCCGGTGATACCGTCGTATTATGACGTCATAAACCAATAAATTTCTAGATTTGCGGCTTGTCTTTTTCCTTCGTACTTCGTTGGATTTAAATTTTACTCGGTCACTACCGACCAGGTAGCTCCCGTCGTAAAATTTAAATCCGCCTCATCTAA
>NZ_CALHXD010000024.1 GCF_938040115.1 uncultured Campylobacter sp.
CCGAAATACACGATCGGCTCGGACTACCTAAAGGGCAAGGCGGTTAAGGAGCTCGATAGATTTTTGGATAAGAAATTCGGCAAAGACGACGAAAACGGCACCACGGGCGATGCGAAAAAAGACGCAAAAAAAGATGCGATAAAAGGGCTTCTCAAGGGGTTGTTTTAGGTAAATTTGAGCTAAGCGCTGCGGTAAATTTGACGCCGAATTTGAGCAAAATAAGTTCGGCAAGTGCGGCAAATTTAAGCCGGAGCCCGTTTGCTCGGCACGTCAAATTTGGGCTACTCGGCTAAATTTGATCGTTTGGCTTGGCGGTCAAATTTACGATTTGCCGGGCGATAAATTTGAAAGCTGATTTGCGGTCGCCAAATTTGGACTTTGCTACTCAAATTTGCAGCTTAGATTTTGAGGCTATAAATTTAGCTTAACGTCAAATTTGATACAGCATTTCGCCGTTAAATTTAAACTGCGGAGAGTTAAATCAGATCAAATTTGATTTTATCGAGCGAAACGGCAAATTTAATTCAGACATTATTCAAACGGATTTTGTGGTGCAGACACATAGCAAAAGAAGTAAATTTTAATCGAGAAATCCAAGCAAGAGGGTACTCCGCAAAGCTCGGAATTAAATAAGCACTTGCCCTAAAATCAAAAGCGGCTAATCAAATTTGTCGTCAAATTTAAGCCACGCCCGCGAGCTAGATAGCCGAAAGCGAGCGAGGCGCAGATTTTATTTCGTTTTTTTAACGAGTTCTCTAAATTTAACGCAGCCTTCCGTATATCCGTAGTCGCAAGAGGTCCCGTAGATATCCATCGCTTTTTTCATATCCTGTTCGCTCTTTTCGTATCCTTGCGCGAGCATATAGCAGCCTTGCGAGTCTTTGTGGTCGCAGGCTAGCGAGTAGTATTTGCGGACTTTTTGCGGATCTTTTTCGCCGCCGTATTCGCCGCTGTGATGAGCAGCCGCCCTATAGCATGCCTCGCCGACTCCGCCCTCGCAGGCTTTTTCATAAAGCGCCGCCGCCTTTTCGTAGTCTACCTGAGAGATTTGCCACAGTATGGTGCCCTCGTACACCGCGGCTACGGCCGTGCAGCCGTCCATGTCGCCCATATCGCAGGCCTTTTTATATAGCGCAAAGGTTTTTTCGCCGCCGTCATCGTCGTTATATGAGAGCCCCTGCTCGCCCAAAAACGCCGCCATATAGCAGCCGGCGGCATTTTTATCGTCGTTGCAAGATTTTTCAAACAGTCGTGCGCCGTTTTCGAAGTCCGATTTTTTTAGATAAATTTTCGTGGCTTGTTCAAAGTTCCCGCCAAAAGCCGCCGCCGCTAAGATCGCGGCTAAAATAATCTTTCTCAACGCATCCTCCTATTTGCTAAATTTTTTAGATTTGGCGCAGCCGCGACCAAGGCCGTTTTCGCAAGCAAGACCGTAATATTTCGCCGCCTCGGCGCTATTTTTAGGCGTTCCGTCGCCTGACTCGTAGATATCGGCCGCGTTATAGCAGCCCTCGGCCTCTCTCGCTTCGCAGGCTAGTTTATAGTATTTTAGCGCATCGGCGAATTTTGAGGCGCTATCGTGCTGTTTAGCTATCCTTAGGCAAGCCTCCCCGTCTTTGCTCTCGCATGCTTTTTCGTAAAATTCGGCTGATTTTTCCGTATCGTCCTGCTCTACGACAAAATTATCATTTGACGGCGTAGAGTCGTAAAAATCGCCCGCCGCCAAGCAAGCTTTAGCGTAGCCAAGATCACAAGCGCTTTTATAAAGCTCAAAAACTTCGCTGTTTATTCGCATATGCTCCTCATCGTCTTTTAGGTCGTATGTTTGATAGGCTTTTAGCTGCGCGGCTATGTAGCAACCTACGGCGTTTTTATCCTCGCGGCACGATTTTTCGTAGAGTTTGGGCACGTTTTTGTCGCCCATATCTTGTAGGTATTTTTTAGTAGCGATTTCAAAATTCGTCTGCGCGGCCGCCAATCCGGCTAAAATCAAAACGAGATAAATTTTCTTAAACATAGCGGCTCCTTATTTTTTGTTTTTATAAAGTTTTCTAAAATCAGCGCAAGCTCCCCTAGAGCCGTAGTCGCAAGCCAGCCCGTAAAAATCCATCGCCTTTGTCGCGTCTTTTTTTACACCCTCGCCCCTTTCGTACATATCAGCTATCGCGTGGCAGCCGCTCGCGTCCTCGTACTTGCACGCGGTTTCATAAAATTTAGACGCTTTGGCTAAATTTTGCTCGGTGCCCCTGCCCTCGTCGTAGTATCCGGCCACTCTCGCGCATGCAGCGCCCACTTTACCCTCGCAAGCTTTTTCATGAAATTTTATCGCTTTTTTATAGTCGGTTTCCTGTCCGGCCTGTCCGTTTTCGTAGATATCGCCCAGAGATTTGCAGCCGTCCATATCGCCCGCATCGCAAGCTTTTGAAAACTGCTCGAAGCCTTTTGCCTCGCTAGAGTTTTGCGAATAGGCGTTAATGTTTATAAAGCCCGCAGCATAGCAGCCTACGATATTTTTCTCCTCGTAGCAAGACTTCTCAAAGAGCTTTAAGGCGTTGTCGTAGTTGTTTTGAGCTAGCTCCGCGCTCGCCTCCTCGAAAGCAGGCACCGCGGCAAAAGCCGCAGACGCCAAAAAAGCGACGCAAACTATTTTCTTTAGCATTTGTTTTCCTTAAATTTGATTATTTTTCGTGAAATTTGAAATTTGACACGAACTAACGGTTAAATTTGGCAAAAAACCACATAAAAGCAAACATCAGCCCCGTGGCCTTGGTTTTGCTTTCGTCAAACATAAACTCCCGCGCACGATCAAGCGGAACGTAAACCAGCTCGATATTTTCGCCGTCTATGCCGCCGCCCTCGCCGATCTTCATCGCGTCGTTTATAGCGGCAAAAAACATCGTCTGCTTCGCTCCGCCAAACCCAAGCGCGCCTCGGGTGGATGTTATGCGCTCGACCTTGCTCACGGCAAAGCCCGTCTCCTCGGCGATCTCCTCGATGACGGTCTGCTCCTCGCTCTTGCCTTTATCCATCAGGCCAGCGCAAAGCTCGTATGTATAGCCCTCGTCGCCCTTTTGCGTCAAATTTAGCTCGCGCCCTTCTTGCAGATTAAACCAAACGGCGGGACGAAACTGCTTAACCAGCAAAAACGCGTCCTTGTCCTCGTGATAAAGCAGTACCGAGACGCTGTCGTGAGCCTTGATACACTCCCATCTGACGGACTTTTCGCACAGATCAAAGGAAATTTGATACGGCTTTACGTAGCGCGGGGCGGTTAAATTTTCTATTTTGATATTTTTTACAGAAGTATCCATTTTGCCAGTCCTAAAAAGCTAAAAAAGCCGACCGTATCGGTAACGGTGGTAAGCAGCACGGCAGAGCCGACGGCGGGATCGATGTCAAATTTCTTTAAGCTTAGCGGTATCAAAGTACCGAAAAATCCGGCAAAAAACAAATTTATCAACATCGAAGTGCCGATAACGACGCCTAGCATCGGGCGGTTAAACCACAGCGCAGCGATAATGCCCATCAAAAATGCAAAGGTTAGTCCGTTTATAAGCGCGATGCCGACCTCGCGTTTTAGCGCATTTGCGGCGTTTTTAAACTCGATCTCCCCCAGAGTTAGTCGGCGCACGGTAACCGTAAGCGCCTGCGTGCCGGTGTTTCCGCCCATGGATGCTACGATTGGCATCAGCACCGCGAGCGCTACGTAGCTAGCTATTGTCTCGTCAAAAAGCCCGATGATCGAGGAGCTAATAAGCGCGGTAAATAAATTTATGAGAAGCCAAACGGCGCGCGCGCGAGTGGCCTTAACCAGGCTCGTATCCTCTTCCTCAGCCTCGTCGTCGACGCCGGCTAGGTTATAAATTTGCTCCGTGGCACTTTCTTTTATAAAGTCGTGGATGTCGTCTGTTGTGATACGACCGAGCAAATAACCCTTGCTATCGACGACCGCGATCGAGTTCATATCGTAGTTTTCGACCGTTTCTACGACCGTCTCGATAGGCTCGTTATCAACGGCTACGTTGGGTTTATATTTATCCTCTTCGCTCTTTGCGATGATCTCTCTTAATGTTTGGTTAAAGTCAAATAGTATCAGATCCTCAAGCGGCACCGCATGGAGCAAAACGCCTTTTTTATCGGTGATAAAAAGCTGCGAGACGTTTTCTAGTTTGCCCTCTTCTTTCTCGCGCCTTAGCCGCTCGACCGCCGTTTTTAGCTGCTCGTCGATATGCGCGCTAAAAAGCTCCGTCTGCATGAACGCGCCCGCTTCGCCCTCGTCGTAGCTGCGGATACGTAAAATCTCCTCCTGATCGTCCTTATCCAGGCCGTCAAAGAGCTCTTTAGCCTTTTGCTCGTCGATCTCCTCGATATACTCCAAAAGCTCGGCCGCGTCGTCACTCTCTAGCTCCTCGATCGCCTCGATGATCTTGTTGCTTGGTATTTGTTCGATCACGTCCTTTAGCATGTAATCTGGCATTTCGATCGCTACGTCGCCCAGGATCTCGGGGTCTAGCTTTTCGAGATACTCGCCAAAGAGCTCCTCATCGTGCTTTTTGAGCGTTTTTAGATGCTGGGCGAGGTCGGCGGGGCTTAGCTCCTTATCAATCGTCTCGTTTAGGTGCGAGTCTAGCAGCTCTTTGGCTTCGTTTAATTGCTCGTTTTCTTCCATCATTTACTTCTTTTTGTCGCTTGACTCGGAGGTTTTACCTTTTGATTTAGCCTTTTTATCGGCGGCATCTTTTTGCTTTTTAGACTTATCTTTGCTGGCGTTTACGTCTTTTTTCTTTTTGGACTCGGTTTTGGTTTCTTTATTTTTTTTGTCCTTTTTCTTATCCGTCTGTTTTGTTTTGTCTTTATTTTTAGCGGATGAATTTGACTCTGACTTTTTTGCCTCTTTGCTTGATTTTTTTGGCTCAGTCTTGCTTGCCGCCTTGTTTGACGCTTTTGCAGAGGTTAAATTTGACTCCGGTTTTGCTGATTTTGCCGCGGCTAAATTTGCCGTTTCGTTCGCATCCGTTTTGGCTCCAGAGGAGTTGCTTTCAGCTTTAGGCTGCACGGTCAAATTTGACTCTGTTTTAGTTAAATTTGAGTCCGTCAAATTTACATCGTCGGCGCTGCTTGTAAGCTCGCTCGTCAAATTTGCTTCGGTTTTGGTCGCATTGTCTTCCTTGTTGTCACTCTTTGTCTCTTTTGTCAAATTTATATCGGTTTTTAAAGAGCCGATGTTAGTTAAATTCTCCTCTGCCCTTTTCGTCTCCGTAGTTAAATTTAAATCTCCGCTAGAAAAGGTAGAATTTGCATCCGTCATCGTCAAATTTACGTCTGCTTTTGGCTCGGTTATAGGATGCTCCCAGTCCATCGCCGCATCAAATTTCTGCTCTTTTTCAGGGATTTCATCCTTGTTGGCATACTCTTTTATCTTATTTTCAAACTGTTTTATATATTTTTGAAATTTAGCGCTTTCATTTAAGGCAAATACGCTTTTAGCTACCTTTATCTCGGTCTCCGGGTTTATAGCGTTACCATTTTTATAAACGCCGAAATGCAGGTGCGAACCCGTACTCATGCCCGTGTTTCCTACATATGCGATGAGCTGACCTTGCTTAACTTTTACTCCGCTTTTTATACCTTTAGCAAAGCCGCTAGTGTGCGCATATAGCGTCTCGTAACCGCTAGTGTGACCTAGTATTACTACCTTGCCGTAGCCGCTTTTAGTACCGACGAATTTTACCGTACCCTCGCCTGCGGCCTTTATCGGAGTGCCTTTAGGAGCGCCGTAGTCCACGCCTAGATGGGCCTTATAACGCTTTAGTATCGGATGATAGCGCTTGGGCGTAAAAGGCGAGGTAATACGAGCGTTTGCGATCGGTCTAGTTAGCAAAAATTTATCGTTTTTCTTGCCGCTTTTGTCGTAGTATTTGTTTTCGTATTTATAAACCGTGTATTTTTTGCCACTGATTTCAATCGTCGCCCAGTATATCTCAGGAGCGCCGAACGTGCGTCCCAGTCTCATCTTTTGCGTATACTCCATCGCGAGCCTGTCGCCTTTTTTTAGCTTCGTAAACTCTTTAGCGCCCACTTCGCTCCTCATAGCTAGATAAAATCCATGCGCTAGCGCCGCGCTACCCGTAGCTTCTAGTATATCTTGCGAAGGATTCGATACGATCGGCATACTAAGTACGCGCCTATGCGTCTGATACGAGATCGAGGAAAGCTGAAAATTATACTTTCCGTCGTTATCTTTATAAATTTGCGCTTGGAGCTCTTCGTTTACGGGGATTAGCACCTGGCTTATCCCGCCTTTTTCGTCTCTTAAAATTTGATACGATATGCCCGCTTTTATCTCGCTTACAAACTCCTTATCGTCCGAATCCATATCATAATAAAGAGAAAGGGGGATGGAATTTTTCTCCAAAAAAGTTAAAAACGTATCTCCGCTAGGCCAGCTAAGCTCCTGGACGGTAGATTGTATAGGTGCGGCGGCGAATAAATTTACCGCCAGCAGTAAAGCTAATGAAAATTTCTTCATAAAATCCCTTGATTTAAAAGCCGTATTTTACTCGAAAATTACTTACATTTTGCAAAACTAAGCCAGTTTCAGATATAATGAGCGCTAAAATTTCAAACTTTCAGGAGATAAATTTTGAAAAAATTTCTTTTATTTTTAGCGGCGGCTTGCCTTAGCTTTGCAGCGGAGTTTTCGATGAGAGAGTACAAGGCCCCGCTAATAAGCGTGGATGAGGGCGTAGGCACAATCATAGACAACTCAGATATCGTCGTAGGCAGTAGTGGCGTCGTGATGCATAAATTTGACGGCGCTCAAAGCTCAATCATCGCTCGCGCGGTCGTCACGCAAAAAGGCGGCGGCTTTGCAAAGGTACGATTCGAGGTATTTGACACGTTAGCGCAAAAAGCTCTACCGATACCGGGAATTTTGCCTAAAAGCGGCGACGAGATCATCCTAAACTACCTCTACAACCGCTCGCTCATCATCGTGCCGAACAAAGAAATTTACGCCGAAGTAACGAACGCGTTTAAAGATATCACCTTTATCCACCCCGATATCGTAGGCTCGTACCTAAGCTACGAGTATAAGCCAAACCCTAGCCGCGACGACTTTCGTAAGATGTGCAACCAAAGCGCGGCGGGGCTAATCTTTATCGCTATGAATAACGAAGCGCTTTTTGCCGACTGCCAGAGTTTCGAGCCGCTAAAACGCTTCCAAAGCGGCGCGGTCAAATACTACCAGCTACCTTTCTACACTCGCGTCAAGGATATCGATACGGTATTTTGGAAATGGGGCTCAGAGCAGATCAGCGACTTTGACCGCCACTACAAAGCTCTTTTGAAAGAGAAATGATGCACGAAAAACACGCTAAATTTTTTGTAAATTTACTAGGTGCGGACAACGCCTACTTTGACGACGCGCACAGGATCGCCTACTGCTACGACGCGACGAAAAAGCGGCATTTACCAGACGGCGTGCTTTTCCCTAGAGACGAGCGCGACGTTAGCGAGATTTTAAAGTACTGCAACGAAAATAAAATCATAATCGTGCCTAGGGGTGCTGGCAGCGGCTTTACGGGCGGGGCGCTAGCGCACGAGGGCGGCGTGGTGCTTGCTTTTGAAAAGCATATGAATAAAATCCTAGAAATCGACATGCAAAATATGGTTGCCGTCGTGCAACCGGGCTGTATAAATATAAATTTGCAGCGCGAAGCCGAGAAGCTAGGCCTTTTCTACCCGCCAGATCCCGCCAGCCAGGAGTACTCGACGCTAGGCGGCAACGTCAGCGAAAACGCGGGCGGCATGCGCGCGGCAAAATACGGCATCACTAAAGACTACGTCATGGCGCTACGAGCGGTGCTGCCTAACGGCGAAGTGATCCGCGCCGGCAAACGCACGATAAAAGACGTCGCAGGATACAATATCGCTGGCATTTTAATCGCTAGCGAGGGCACGCTAGCGGTAATAACCGAGATCACGCTAAAACTCATCGCAAAGCCTAAATTTAGAAAAACGGCGATGGGAATTTTCCCTAGCGTAAACGCTGCGATGAACGCCGTTTATAAGACGATGGCAGCAGGCGTGACGCCCGTAGCCATGGAGTTTTTGGACGCGCTTTGCATACGCGCGGTCGAGACTAAATTTAACAAAGGCCTACCGCAAGATGCGGGCGCGCTGCTCATCACCGACGTGGACGGCGACATTTTAGACGGCCTGGAGCAGGATCTCGCCACGATCGAGCGAGTGTTTAGAGAAAACGGCGCTAGCGAATTTAGACGCGCTAAGGACGAGAGCGAGCGAAACGACATCTGGTTTGCCAGGCGTAACTGCTCGC
>NZ_CALHXD010000025.1 GCF_938040115.1 uncultured Campylobacter sp.
TATTCATAGCGTTGCCTTTTGGGCGTTATTTGGGCGCATTTTAGGAGAGTCGTCCTCTAAAAGCTTAAGCGGCTCAGAAAACGGCGCAAGTTTAGCTAGAAAATTTAGCCCGCTAATCACGGTGGAGCCGTAGAAAAAGCGCAGAGTGGGATAATACTGCCAAAGCTTGTCGGCGTAAATAAAGTGCGAGTAGGGCGTGTCGCCGATGCCGTCGCGGTTTAGATCCAGGCCTTCGTATTCGTCGAAGTAGTTACCGCTCCACTCGTTTAGCTCGATCTTTGAGCCGGGCGTGTCGTTGATGGCCGTTTCCATGTTTCCGATAAAATCATTACCCTTAAACACGCTTTTTTCCTGTGTCGCGTGCATTTGTAGCCCGATGACGTTATATAAAATTTGATTGTTTTCGAGGGTATTTACGGTGCCTGGATTTAGTGGTGAGCGGTCGGAGTAGATGCCGCGCGAGTTATACAAAAAGGTATTTTCTCTGATGTTAAATCCCGAGGCGTCTTTTAGCGCGATACCCACGCCAAACGCTCCGTTTGAGTTGATTATCACGTTTCGGCGCACGAGAGAATTTGTTGAAAACATAAAATACATCCCCACCGCTCCGCCACTAAATTCGTTATCCTCGATGAGGTTATCCGCAGAGTACATCGTATGCACAGCGTAGCGGTTGTTTTTGCCGAAATTTTTGCGGATTATGTTGTTGCTAGAAAACCACGCCACGATGTCGCGGCTGTTATAGACGTAGTTTCGCTCGATCAAATTTTCGTGCGAATACCACGCGCGCACGGCGTCTCCGCGTCTAGGCACGTCAAAGCCCTCTTTTGAGGTGATGTTGTTATCTCTGATGACGGCTTGGTTGCATTCTGATAGCTCGATACCGAAAAGCACGTCTTTAAAGCGGTTTTTCTCGACTAAAATATTATTGCCCTTAGAGCAGCTGATGCCCGCGTCTAAGTTCATCTGACTCGTGCCGCTGCCCTCGATGTTTAAATTTACGAGCTTTACGTTTTTTGCCGTTACTTTTATCACGCTTGATTTGCGGTCGCCTCGTATCACGGCGTTCTCGCCTTTGCCTATTATCGTTAGCGGCTTATCGACGATTATATTTCCCTCGTAAAGTCCGTCGTTTAGGCGCAGCGTGTCGCCAGGTTCCGCAGCGTTTATAGCGTCTTGCAGCGGACCGGCGAAGGCCGTCAAATTTAGCGCGCAAAAGAGCAAAAGCTTAAATTTCATTTCGCGTCTTTGAGCTCTTTTTTCTTTGAAAATACGGCTAGGATACAAAGCGCGCTCATAGCCATCATCACCCAAAATCCTATGCTAGGATACGAGTGCGTGGTAAACTGCGCGACCTTGCCGTCGCCAAGCACGGTCGGCATAAACGGTTTTATCTTAAACGCGCCCCACTCTTGCATATTGTGTCCGTACCAATAAAGCCAGCCCGCAAACGCGCCCATAAAAAGCAGCGGAGCGATGGTCGGAAGCACCATGAGCAGGGAGTTAAATTTGCCGTCGTAGTATAAAAAGGCTAGCATACAAAGCGTGGAAATGAGCAGATAATAAGGCGCAATCGCGCGCTCGACGTTGCCGCCGTGCTCCATCGGATACATGCCGATGTAGTGGTTTATGGTGTTCATCTCGTGCACGTCGCCGCTGTATCCGTCAACGTGAAAATAAACCGGAATACCGTCGGGAAAGGCGTCTTTTGGGTAGTTTGGCGCTTCAAGCGCGACGTACCAGATAGGAAAAGATGGCGTGCCGATCTCGGCTTTTTGCTCGATCGCTTTTTGTAGGCTGGCTTTTACGTCGTCTGGCATCAAGTGATTTTTGTACTGAAACGAGGTGTAAAGGTCGTAAATTTTATACGAATACCCGGCAAGCGGCTCGCCCGCGGCGATCTTAGCCTTCGCGCCGAACCATCCAAGAACCGGGATCGTAAAACAAACGGTCATCAAGACTAACGCGATAATAGTGTAAATTTGATACTTCTTCATCGTTTCTCCTTTATTAAATTTAAAAAATTTTTCGCAAAACGCTTTTTAAATTTAACGTAGGAGGCTCGGGTTACGCGCGCCGAGCCTCAAATTTAGCGGACTGATTCGGACCGCTAAGCCCGAATCAAATTTGGATTACATTCCCGCGTTTTCGTCGATCCATTTTAGGTATTCGATGATATCTTTGATCTCTTGATCGCTCATGTGCTGATTAGGCATTCTTAGGTTAAAGTAATCGATCATAGACTTGATATACTCGTCGCCGTAAAATTTAGACGGATCTTTGATGAAGTCAAAAACCCATTTCTCGCCGTTTTCATGGCGTAAAAGAACGCCCGTTAGATCCGGGCCCGAGCTAACCTGACCGATGACGTGGCAAGCGTTGCAGCCGCCTTTTAGATAGGCTTCCTCGCCTTTAGCAGCAGCCGGACTCATAGGCGTAGCGATCTCTTTAGCGAGATTGTTTTTAGCTCTTAGGCCGACGTCTGCGGTTTTAACCATATACTGCCATACTTGGTACTCCCAAAGTATCGCGCCGTTTACGTCGCCTTTTTTATAGGCTTCGTCGGCTTTTGCTTTAGCCTCTGGGATTTTGCCGTATTGATCCAGCGCGTCGGTAACTAGCTCTTTTACCTTAGGATATTTTTCGTAATGCTTTTCTTTTAGGTAAGCCACGACGCTTTGGATAACTTCGTCGGTAGCTTTATTAGTAGCGATTACTTTATCGTATTCGGCTTTTAGGGCTTCAGGACTTAGGGTTTTTAGCCTATTTGCTTTTGCCGATTCGTATTTTTTATTCGGATCTTTAACTAGCAAATAGCCCATCATCTCAAGGTGCAACGCGGAGCAAAATTCGGTGCAGTAGTAAGGGAACACGCCCTCTTCGTCCGCTACGAAATTTACGGTTGCGGTTTTACCCGGCTCTAAAGAGGCGTGGATGTTGTAAAGATCGACCGTAAAGCCGTGAGTCTCGTCCTGTGCGCGCTCTAGGTTTGTTAGGTGGATAGTTACGTTGTCGCCTTTATTTACCTCGATGTGCTCAGGGTTGATGTGGCTTCTGATCATCGTGGCGTAGACGGTTACGTTTTTGCCGTTACGCTCGACTCTTTCTTGTCCCGCAAGAGTTGCGAACGGACTTTCTTTACCGGTGCGAGAGTTTGTTCCCATGGCGTAGGTGGTAGCCGGTTTTAGCTTGCTAGCCTCGATGGATATGACATCGTGAGGCTCGCCAAGAGGTATCGGCATATCGTATAAAAGCTCCATTTTTGAGCCGGCTATGTCGATTAGCTGGTGGTTTTGCGGGTGAAGAGGACCTACAGGGTTAAAGCGGTCGATTGATAGCTTGTCAAGAGCGATTACGTATTTGCCCTTAGGTTTGGCCGATTTTCCCTCCATCGCGTCTAGGTGTCCGATGTTGTAGTGAACGTTGATCCTATCTAAGACTTTTAAATTTTTATAGTCCCATTTTACGATCTGGCTATCGACATAAAGCGAGGTATAAAGTACGCCGTCTTGTGCATCAAATGCCGTGTGTAGAGGTCCAAGGCCAAGCTCGACTTGTCCGTGTAGGGTCTTTTGCAAATCAAGAATCGGTATGCCGTAAGAGTCGGTGCCGGCAAATTCTTTTTTATCGATTAAATTTTTGATTTTTCTAAAGTCAAAAACCGTAGCGTGCGTATCTAGCTTACCGCCGATAACGATATACCTACCGTCTGGGCTAACATCTACGCCGTGCGGGCTCTTTGGCTCGGGGATCAAAAATAGCGCGCCTGCTTTAACGGCGGCGTCTATGGTAACTACTCTATGGCCGTTTATCTCTCTGTGGTTTTTCTTATCTTGAGCTAGTTTTTC
>NZ_CALHXD010000026.1 GCF_938040115.1 uncultured Campylobacter sp.
TAAAATTTATTTTTCCTAACGTCCGCGACGATATTTTTAGCCATATCGTCGATCTGCGAGGTGATCTCGTTTGTGGTATCGACGATGCCGATATTTTGTTTCGTGATATCGTCGATCTGACTTACGCTTTGATTTATCATATTTATGCCTTCGCTTTGCTCTCTGATGCTCTCACTCATCTCATTGATGCTTTGAGCTAGAACATTTGCATTAGCTTCGATCTCGCCAAGTGATTTTTGAGTTCGCTCTGCTAGTTTTCTAACCTCGTCGGCAACTACGGCAAAGCCTCTACCGTGCTCGCCGGCGCGTGCCGCTTCTATAGCTGCGTTAAGGGCGAGTAGGTTTGTTTGCTCGGCAATGTCTTTGATTAAATTTACGACCGATGAGATTTCCTCGGTTCTGTGGGTTAAATTTTTAATAGCTTCGGTAGACTCTGTGATGAGATGCTCTAGGTTGCCCATATTTTGGCTAAGTTCACTTACGGCCGACATGCTTTCGTTGGCCTTTACCGAAGTATCTTGCGCCATGGTTGAAATTTGGGTTAAATTTTTAATGCTTTGATTGAGGTCGTTTTGTACTTCTAAAATACCGTCGTTTCCGTTGCCGAGCTCGCTAAATTTTTCGGAGAGTATGCCTCTGGTTTTACCTTTTTGCCCGGCTTTTATACCCTCGACGCCCTCGCTCATGGATATGGCGTTGGTTCTAAAAAGACCGCGAAAACCCTCTGTGAAGATATTTCTATAAGTTATCCCGCTTTCGGCCGATTTGACGCAAGTACCCATCTCTCTTTGCAGAGCTTCGATTTGATCGAGTAAGTCATTTATCCCAAGCGCTATTTTGCCGATTTGAGAGTTTGGATCTATCTGTAAAATTCTAGGTTCCAAAAAGCCGTTTCTAGCCTGTTCGACCACATTTAAAATTTCATCGTAATTTACTTTTTCTTTTTTAAAAAACATGATTTTCCTTTTATAATCTTTGTAAGTCGTTCATTAGCTCGTCATAGCTCTTGTTTTTTTCTTTTAAAATATTATCAAGAAGCTTAGATGAGGCTTCCATGCCGCCGCTCTTTTCAGCTTCCAAGAGCTGCCTGTAAAGCGGGATAATGATTTCTAAGGCTTTTGGATTTGGCTTTCGTCTAACCGAATAATAACCGATAATGTTGCCGTTTTGATCAAGAGAAGCGGTAACGTTTGCAAATACCCAGTAAAATGAACCGTCAAAGCTCTTGTTTTTAACATAGGCAAAAACCTCTTTTTTATTTTTTACGTACTCCCATAAAATTTTAAAAACAACGCGCGGCATATCTGGATGCCTCACGATATTATGCGGTTTCCCGATCAACTCATTGCCTTTTGCGCCGACTATTTGAGCAAAAGGGATATTGCAATAAGTTATTTTTCCCTTTGTATCGGTTTTTGAAACTAAAAACGCATCTGCACTAACTTGACGTTCATGTAAATTATTTTGCATTTCTTTCCTTAATTGTTGTTTTAATTATCGTCCTTGAACTGCATTTCCAAGATCCCACATAGGCATAAAAATACCAAGCGCTAGAAGTATAACCATGCCCGCCATAAATAAAAGCATAATCGGTTCCACATAGCTTGAAATATTATCAACCAGGTCGCTAAATTTAGCTTTGTAATAATCGGTTACTTTCTCAAGCATAGCATCTATTGCACCGCCTTTTTCGCCTGCGCTTAGCATCTGAATAAGCATACTCTCGTAAAGCTGAGTATCCCGAAAAGCTTCCGTCAATGATACGCCTCTTTGAACAGCAATTTTGATTGTGGCAAGCTTATCGTGTATGTCTTGGTTTTCTACTGTTAAAGTTGCCGTCTCAAGGGCATCAGCAATTGGAATACCTGCTCTTACAAGCTCTGTAAAAATAAGATTAAATCTGTTCATTGTTGAGTAGAATATAATTTTATTGATTAGATAAACTTTTAGCATAAATTTGTCAAATTTATATTTAAAATCATCATTGCTTTTGTATAAATATCTGATAGCATATATTATGGTTATAAAACCGACTAATATATATAAACCGTAATTACTTAATGCACTCTCGATAGAAAGAAGAATAATTGTAGGAAGAGGCAGTTTAGCTCCGAGTTGTTCAAATATCTCCCTAAACTGAGGAACAACGTATATCATCAGTATAATAAAAGCTATCGCCATAGCAGACATTACTATAATCGGATATCTGAGAGCTTTTTTAAATTTTCTCTGATTTTCCCAAACTTCCTGTAGAATATCTGATAGTTTATGGAGCGACTCAGACATATTACCTGTGCTTTCGCCAAGCTTTACCATAGCAATAACTACGTCACCAAGCTCGCCTTTAAATTTGGTTATGGCATCTGTTAGACTTTGACCTTGGTTGAGATCATCGTTTAGGGTTGCAAATATGGCCTTAAGCCTTTTGTCTTCTGTTGATTTAGATACTTCCTTGATACTGTCGTGGATTGAAATTCCGGCATTTGTCATAACGCTTAATTGCCTAAAAGCTGCTATTAAATTATTTATTTTTATTTTTGAACCGCCTAAAAGGACTGATGCCTTGCTTATCATGTCAGCGAATTGTTCTTCTAGCGGAATGCTTTTTGTTTCTCCTACTTTTACTATTACGCCGGCTTTTTTTGTTTTTGCTAAGGCTTGCGCCTCGCTTTTATTGTTTGCCTTTAAAGTCATCTTCTGGCGACGACCGTTGGCCATATACTCAACTTCAAAAAATTTCATACCTTAGCTACCCTAAATACTTCATCTATCGTTGTTACGCCCCTTGCGGCTCTAATAATACCATCTTTAAACATATCTATAAAATGCTCTTCGTATGCTACTTTTTTTATTTCCTCTTTTGTAGTGCCGTTTGCTATCATCGCTGAAATTCTATCGCTTATCGGTAAAACTTCGCTTATCATCTCTCGCCCTACATAGCCCGTTTGAGAACATTGATCGCAACCGACGTGTTTATAAAACTGATAATCTTGCGGCAAGAAGTCTTGAAATTGTTCATGTAAATTTGGCGGCAAAACGGTTTTTTGTTTGCAGTTTGGGCATAGTTTTCTAACAAGCCTTTGGGCCTCTATCGCCACCAATGCGCCGCTAATTAAATACGGCTCTATTCCCATATCGGCGATTCTGGTGACGGCGCTTATTGCATCGTTTGTGTGAAGCGTCGAAAATACCAAGTGACCGGTAAGTGCAGCTTGGATAGCTATACGAAGAGTCTCTTGATCTCTGATCTCGCCTATCATTATGATGTCTGGGTCTTGCCTTAAAATGGATCGAAGAGCTGAAGCAAAGGTAAGTCCGACTTTTTCATTTACGTGGACTTGCTGGATCATATTTAGCTGATACTCTACTGGATCTTCGACGGTTATTATTTTTGTCTCTACACTTTTTATATCATTTAATGCAGCATAAAGAGTTGTCGTTTTACCAGACCCAGTTGGCCCTGTCACTAATATAATGCCGTAAGGTGCTTTCATTGCTTTATTAAATTTATCAAAAGTACTTGGATGCATACCTAAATTTTCAAGACTAATTAGAACTTTTGATTTATCCAAAATACGCAAAACTATGCTTTCGCCGTGTAGTATAGGCAGGGTCGAAATACGGAAATCATACTCTTTGCCGGCTACTTGAGCAGAAAAGCGACCGTCTTGAGGTTTTCTGCGCTCGGCTATATCCATATTTGACAGCAACTTCATGCGCGATACCAGAGGAGGGAAAAGATCCTTATCGAAAATAAAAAGTTCGGCTAGCATACCGTCAATCCTGCCTCGTACGACGCAGTTTGTGGTGGTGGCTTCAATATGTATATCGCTTGCGCGACTTACTATCGAGGTTCGTAAAATAACTTCGATCAATTTTAATATGCCGGAGCTATTTTCATTTGTATTTCCACCTACTACCGCAGTAGAGGATAGTTCCTTTCTGATCTCGGTAACTATGCCTTTTACGCTATCATTTAGCTCTATTTTACTTAAATATTTATCTATTTTGGATGGATCGGTTATTACTATTTTTAAGAGTTTTCTATTAAAAATAGATTGCAATCTGTCTTGCGCTGACATATCGAAAGGATTTTTAAAAGCGACATAAACCGCGATCTCATCTTCCTTAATAGGTAAAGCACTATATGTTTTTAAATGATTTAAAGGAGCTTTTTCGCAAAGTTTATAGTCTATATCGATATCATCCAAATCAACATACTCAAGTTTAAATTTGGCTGCAATATACTCTAAAAAATTTTTTAAATTTATTACGAAATTTTCAGTTATTTCATTGATTGTAATGCGTTGTTTTTTATATAATTCACCTATAATATCATATAT
>NZ_CALHXD010000027.1 GCF_938040115.1 uncultured Campylobacter sp.
ATAAGCGGTAAAATTTCAAACCACAACGGCGAGAGCAGGGAGGAGCGGCTGGAGGAGTTTTTGATCGTCAATCAAAACGACAGCGTCTATGCTATGCCCGAGGGCAGCGCGTTTTTGATAAACGGAAACGAGTGCGAGGTGATGGGGCATGCGGACGTGCTGAAATTTGGGTACAAAAAAGAGATCTCACGCATCGCCGCGGGAAGTAAATTTAAAATTTAAAAGGAGTTATCGTGCAGACGTTTAGGCTATTTTTGGCGCTTGCGGGTATCGTCGCAGTCGTCGCTTTGCTAATCATGAAAAAGGATACTAAAACCGTGCTTATCGGCGTGGGTTTGATGCTGTGCGTGCTTTGTCTAAAGCCCCTGGACGGGCTGGGCGCCTTTACCTCGTATATGACTAAGGCGGGACTCATTAAAGCGATATGCGCCAGCATGGGTTTTGCCTTCGTGATGAAATTTACCGGCTGCGACCGCGCGCTCGTAAATTTACTCACCAGGCCCCTCGGCAATATCGGATTTTTATTGATCCCGCTCGTCGTGGCGCTTACATATTTTATCAATATCGCTATCCCCTCTGCTGCGGGCTGCTCCGCTGCGGTCGGCGCTACGCTGATCCCCGTGATGATGGCTGCGGGCGTTAAGCCCGAGATGGCGGGTGCAGCGGTGTTTGCGGGCACTTTCGGTAGCGTTTTAAGCCCTGGCTCGGCGCATAACGTATTTGTAGCCGATATGGTAAAGGCGCACAATCCATCCTACACGGTTCAAGACGTCATCGGAGTGCAGTTTTCCAGCGCGATTACCGCTTTGATCGTAGTTTTGATTGTAATGAGTATAACGGCGATAGTTTGCAAAGACTACACCAAAGGGATGAATTATTTAGCGCAAAAAGAGGGCGGTGCAAGCTCTGCCGCGGCAAATTCCGCCGACGGTTCAAATTTAGACGCGCAGCCTCAAAAGATAAACGTCTTATACGCGCTTATGCCGCTAGTGCCGCTAGTGATCTTAGTAATCGGCGGCACGAGCCTAAATCAGGTCTCTTTTCTAAAATGGACGAAGATGGGCGTCGCCGAAGCGATGCTATTGGGCGCTATCCTCACCATCGCCGTTACTCTAACCGATCCTCAAAAAATTACGAAGGAATTTTTCAAAGG
>NZ_CALHXD010000028.1 GCF_938040115.1 uncultured Campylobacter sp.
CTTTTATCTTCGACGTTTAAATTTATAAAATCTATGCCAAAAAGTTTCGTTAAATTTTCGCCCTTTAAAATTTGATCGGTTGCGCCGAATTCATATCCTAAGGGGCCGTTTAAAAGCAAGGTTTTATCTGCCGTCGCAAGCGCGTGATCGGGATGATGCGAGGTAAAAATCACGCATGTTTTTTGCTCACTATTTAGCCTTTTGATTAGGCTTAAAACCGTGTTTTGATGAAAAACGTCGAGGTACGACGTAGGCTCGTCCATGACGAGAATTTTAGGCCGTAGTACTAGCGAGCGAGCTATAAGCGCCAGCTGCATCATGCCGCCGCTTAGCTCGTCTACGTTTAAATTTAAATACTCGCTAACGCCTGCTATCCGTGCGGCTTCCTCGGCCATCGCCCTATCCTCTGCGCTCGGCCTTGAAAACATACCGACGTTTGCGTTTACGCCCATTAAAATCAGATCTTTTACCTTAAAGCTAAAAGCTATATTTTCGCTTTGGGGCACGTATCCTACGAGTTTGGCACGCTCTTTGCCGCTAAGAGAGGCATGATCGCGGCCGTCGATCAAAATTTGACCGCTTTTTGCTTTTAAAAGTCCTAAAATAATCTTTAAAAACGTAGATTTACCTATGCCGTTTGGGCCCAAAATCGCAAGCGTTTCGCCGCTTTTTAGGCTAAGGTTCAAATTTTGCAAAATTTGCTTACGCTCGTATGAAAAGCTTAAATTTTCTACGCTTAAGACCATCTTTTGCCCTTTTTAACAATGATGACGCCGATCATAGGAGCGCCTATAAGCGCGGTTAGGATACTTAGCGGGATTTCAGCCGAGCTCACGCTTCTAGCCGCGACGTCGGTTAGCATCAAAAATATCCCGCCTAAAATCGCAGAAATCGGAACTAGCTGCGAGTTATCGGAGCCGTAAATCAGCCTCGTAACATGCGGCATCAAAAGCCCGACCCAGCCGATGATACCGGCGATGGCTACGCTTGCGGCCGTTATCAGCGTAGCAAGTACGATAAAGATAAAGCCCAAAAATTTACTCTCGCCCAAAATACTTGCATGTTCGCCGCCTAAGGATAAAATGTTTAGCTTCCAGCCCATTAGGCTCAAAAGCACAAGCCCGCTAACGCAAACGGGAGCAAGCGCTGCTACGTCGCTCCATGAGATGGCGCTTAGACTTCCCATCAGCCAGTAGACGATACTAGGTAGCTTTTCTTGCGTGTCGGCGACGTATTTGATGGCGGAGATCAGCGCCTCGAATATCGCGCCCGTGATGATGCCCGCAAGCACCAGCATGAGCTTTGAGTTTTTGTTTGCCAAAACACCCAACGCGTAAGCTATCATAACGGCTAAAAAGCCAAAAACGAAAGCGCCTATTTGCGTGGCTACGGGACTACCGAAGGCTAAAATGCAAACCACTGCGCCAAATCCAGCTCCACTGCCTACGCCCAGGATATTCGGGCTTACCAAAGGATTTGCAAACATCGCCTGAAATATCACGCCCGCCGCGCTAAGGCTGGCGCCTATCAAAAACGCCGCTATCAGCCTAGGCAAGCGCAGATCGAATATCAAAGCGTAAAGCGTCTCTTTGTCGTTTTGATAATAATCAATTAGCCCGTCAATAGAAATCCTACCCGCAAGCAGCGAAAAAACAACCGCAAAAGCTAGAAAAAACGATAAAAACAGATATTTTTTCATTATCTAAAAAGCTCGTAAAATTTGCTCTCGCCATTTAGGTCGAAGCGTAAAATTTGAGCTATCTCATCGCCGCTTAGATCGTAGTCGTAGAGGAGTTTGTAGCTCTTTTTCATCTCGTCTTTTAAATTTATATGTGCCGTTCCCGAAAACAGCACGCTAAACCACGCCCAGCCCAGGTGCGATTCGCCCGTAGGCGGCTCCCACATATCGCCTCCCAGAGGCATTTTATAGACGGCTTTTTGCTTGACGGCTTTTACGTTTTTTAAAATTTTATCGTTAAAAAAGTCCCGCGGAGTTAGCTCGTCGAAGTTGCTAAGCAAGATAACGTCCGGATTTTGAGCGAGAATTTCTTCTTTATTTAAAATTCTAAATCCCCCGAAATTCGCCGCATTTACTCCGCCGCTTAGCTTGATCTCATAATCAAAATACGTCCCGCCGCCGGCTGCCTCGTAGCTTTTATCCCTGCCGAATATAAAAAGAACCTTCGGTTTTTTGCTAAGCCCTTTTACGAAATTTTCGATCTTAGCTCTTACCTCGGCTCTATTTTGTAAAATTTGCTCCGCCTTTTGCTCTTTTTCATAAATTTTACCCAGCATCCCAAACCAAAAAAGAGGGTCTTCCTCCGTGCCGCTTAAATTTACCAAAGCTACGTTTAGCCCTACTTTTCGCAGCGGCTCGATGATCTTTTCGCCTCTCATGCCCCACTGCACTACTAGATCCGGAGATAGTTTTAGTAGCTCCTCGATGTTTGGAGTAAAATCCTCTCCTATACCGCCTGCCGGGATACTACCTGCGCCTTTTATCATTTTTCCCAGCATTCCGCGCTTGATGTTTTTCTTGGCTATCGGATGGACGGAGGCTAGGCGAGATACGTTGTTTTCGACGCTAAGAGAAAACGAAGCCAGCGGCACCGGAAACAGAGCTACGCTTTTAACCGAACCGTCAAAATGAAGTTTGTTTCCGCTTTGATCGGTAAATTCAAGCGCGCCCAGCGTCGCTGCCAGTAGCAATAAAACGGATATGATTTTTTTCAAATTCGATCCTTAAATTTGTAAATTTTAGAGCTTTTGAGCGGGCCTATTTAAAACCCGCTCGGCAAATTTAAATTTTAAAAGCTAGCCTTAAAGCCTAGTTTGAAATTTCTGCCTGGATTTATTAGCGGGTTGCTAGCGCTTCTAGGCTGGCTGATTAGCTCGTAGCTTAGGCTTGGGGCGTATTCTTTGTCAAAGATATTTTCGACGCCGAAATTTAGGCTAAAATCTTTTAAAAAGCCTAGTTTGCCAAGGCTCTTGCCAAAGTATAGGTTGTGCACGAAATATCCCGCTCGCTCGCGCTCTACGCTGTCGTCTATGCGCGTCTTTCTCGCCGCCCAGTCGCCGCTATACTCTATGTATGAGTTTGCCAAAAACTCCGGCGAATAAGAAACGGCCACGCGTCCGCTAAGCGGAGCGATCTCTGGAAGCGGTTTGCCGGTTTGTTTATTTTTACCGCGCGTGTAGGCGAGATTTGTTTTAAACTCCAAATTTGATAAAATTTTATAAGCGAGGTCAAATTCCGCTCCGCTTATCTTGGCTCTATTTACGTTTTGCGACTGATAGTAGGTCACGCCGCCGCTTTGCCAGTTTCGCTCGACTATCAGGTCTTTATAATCTCCCGTGTAAAATATCAAATTTGATCTAAGCGCCTTATCCGTATAGCGAAGTCCGGCCTCGTAGGTGACGCCTTTTTCGATATTTAGATCAGGGTTTGGCAGATACGCCTCGCTGCCTGAAAACGTAAGTATCGGGGCAACCTCGCCGCTCATAGGAGCTCTAAACGAAGTAGAGAAATTTCCTACAAACTCAAACCCCTGAGCGATAGGGTAAATAAGCCCTAGTCCGTAGCTCGCTCTGCCATCTTTTCTATCGTTGGCGTTTTCGTATAGGGCTTTTACGGCGGGACTCATCGAGCTATCCATATCAAAGGACGTTTTTATGCGGTCGTAGCGTAAATTTGCGCTCAAAATCGCGTCGTTGCTAAACGCGTATTCAAGCAAGCCAAACCCAGCGACGTCAAGCTGTTTGGTTCTTAGCCTGTTGCGTACGCTAGGGCCTTTGTTTACGCTTTGATACACGCTATCCCAGTCCTCGTAATAAAAATCTACGCCGTAGGTTTGGGTTAGGCTGTCGCCTATAAATTTGCCGATAAATTTACCGCCGTAAACTTTCGGACCGTTTACGTAGTTATCGACCTGTCTAGGCGACATAGCTCCGATATACGGCCTTATATTTAGGTGCGTATAAAGCTCTCTGTAATACAAGCTAGAATCTAATATAAATTTGTCGTTTATGTTGCCTTCGTAGTTTAGCGCTACGTATTTTTCTCTAAGAGGCGCTTCTTTTATGTATTTTTGAAAGCCTTTTTTATTTGCCGTTCCGGGAGCGCCGACCGCCGTACCGACTACGCCGCGCTCTGATTCGGTGTATCTAGTTACAAGTTCAAGCCTATGAAAATCGGCAAAGCTATATCCGCCTTTAAAATCAAGGCTTCGGTAATTATACCTCGTATTTGGGATTTTGCCCGCAGGAGTGTCGTAGTCCTTGCCGTGTTTGTAGTTTAAGCCGAGCAATGCGTCAAACCCGTGTCCGACTACGCCGAGTTGTAAGCGGTTTTGCACGCCTTTGTTCGCGCTTTGATACTGGGTGCTTAGATACGTATCAGATAGTGCCCAGTCGCCGTGCACGTCTCCGCTAGCTCTTTTGGTGACTAAATTTACTATGCCGCCAAAGGCATCCGTGCCGTAAAGCGTGCTAGCAGGACCTCTTATTATCTCTATCCTTTCGATTTGATCGGGCGTAAATATCGAATACTCAAACGCCGGCCTACCTCTAAATCTAAGCCCGTCTACGAACATCGGCACGCGGTAATCAGACGAGCTAAAGCCTCGCACGTTTACGGTACCAGAGTCCATGCCTTCGTTTACGATAGAGACTCCTGGCGCCTCGCTGATTAGCTCGGGTACGCTTTTGCCGAGCTTTCTTTCTATCGTCTCTTTATCTACTACCGAGACGCTTTTGCTTATCTCGTCTACGCTTTGAGATGATCTTTGCGCCGTGACGGTTACGCCTTCTAGCGATTTTAGCTCTACTTCGTTTTGCGCGGCAGCTAAAACGCCCGCAAGCGCTAAACTAAGCGCGATTTGCTTTTGCATTTAAACTCCTTTAAAAATTATTAACGGGCAATTATACAGAAATATATAATGATTTTCAATGATTAAAAATAAGGTTTTTAGTAAATAATTTATGTAGCAAAAATTTAAGCCGTTTGTAATTTTAACATGTTTTTACATAAAATCTCAAAAAATTATTGTTCCCTCGCAAATATCACGAACATTAAAAAATAAGAATAGTCTCCTTAAGTTTTAAGATCACAAATTTAAAATGCATTACTTTTCAGATTTTAAAAATTAACCTCTGCTCAAGCGATAAAACATGCTATACGAAATGACCAGTAATATAATAAAATAGTTTACAAATAGTTATTTAAGTATTATTGATATATAATCTCATTTTTATTTTAAAATCAAGGGAGAATAATGAGACTTAGCATTTTTGCTTCAGTCGCTATTTTAGCTACTTTTGCCGTTGCAGACACAAAGACGGACGGCTACTCGGTGATGCTTCCAAGCGTAGAAGTCGAAGGCATTTCCGAGCAAGATAACCTAAAAGGCTACGTCGCCTACGATAGCGCGGAAGTAAACAGAAACGGACTTAGCAACAAGCAAACGCCTCAAACCATCGAAACTATCGATATCCAAAAAAATCGCAACTACGGCACGAACGATCTTTCAAGCATCCTCGAAGGAAACGCAGGCATCGACGCGGGCTACGACATGCGCGGCGAGAGTATAAAAATAAGAGGCTTTAGCGTAGACGGCGGAGATATATACAGAGACGGCGTGAGAGACTCGGGTCAGATCAGGCGCAGTACCGCAAACGTCGAGCGCGTCGAGATTTTAAAAGGACCAGCTTCTATCCTATACGGCAGGAGCGACGGCGGCGCGGTTGTAAATTTAGTCAGTAAAAAGGCAAATTTTACCCCTGTTTATAAGGTCTCGGGTAGATACGGCAGCTGGAGCAGATGGGGGCTTGGCGCAGATGTAAACCACGCAGTAAATAATCAACTAGCCGTACGCCTAACTACCGACGGCGAGCGCGGTAAATCGTGGCGCGAAGGCATAAAATATAAAAATTTTATGATAAGCCCTAGCGTCATCGTAACCAACCAAAGCGGCGACGTAAGCTTCGAGGCGCAGTATACGTACGACAATGCCTGGCGAGTACCCGATAGAACTCCGACCAAAGCCGTCTACGATAAGCTAGGTATCGACTACAAAAAGGGCTTTTCTCACGAGGGTGACTTCGTGGAGGATAGGTTGCACTTTTTCCGCACGGAGTTAAATGCCGAGCTAGCAAAAGAGCTAAATTTAAAATGGGTTTTCGGATACAGAAAAGCTAGCCAAAATTTCGACCACTTTTTTGCGGGCAGTATCGTTAGCGGCAACAGACTAAGACAAAACTACGCAAAGCAAGAGACGGATAACGAAACTATCTCAAACGCCTTTACGCTCACCAAGGAGCTAAATTTCGAGAGATTTAAGCACAACATCGCAGTCGGCTACGATAACAGCGTCGAAACTCGCCATCCAAGGCTCTGGTATAGCAGAACCCATATGCAAGATATAGACCCGTACGCATCTAGGGGCAGCTGGACGTCAAACAGAAACGTCCCGTTTACGACCGATAACAAACACCGCGCGATCAATCACGGCGTGTTTTTCGAGGATCTAATCAGCCTTGACGACACGTATAGATTAATGCTCGGCGGTAGGTTTGATTTTTATAAATTTAAAACCAGAAACATAAGAGGCCAAACAAACAGCTACACCGGCGACTCGTTTAGTCCTAGAGTCGGCTTTTTATGGGACTTTGCGACCGATCACACCGCTTACGTCTCGTATTCGCAGAGCTTTGCGCCCTACGGCGGTAGAGGCAACATCGGCATCAGCACCGAAGATACGTCAAAGCTTGATCTAAAACCGCAAAACAACGTCCAGTACGAAATCGGACTAAAAAGCACTTGGGCGGATAATAAATTTAGCTCAAACATCGCGGTGTTTCAGATCGAACATAAAAATATCCGCTATCAGCCAGACCCTACAAACGACCCATATACTTGGGCAGTTCGCGGTAAGGAGCGTAGCCGCGGTATCGAGCTAAACGTGCTAGGACAAATTTACGAGAATTTATACCTACGTAGCTCGCTTGGCTACACGAACGCTAAGGTTACTAAAGACAACTCAAACCCGCTAAACGAAGGGCTTAATCTAAATGAAACCACGCGCTGGCAGGGCAATGTCTTTTTACGCTACGTAAACGCCGACAAATGGTACGTAGAAAGCGGCGTTACCGGCTACTCCAAACGCTACTCCTACTCTACTAGCGGCGGTAGAATCCAAGAACAGCACTTGCCGGGCTTTGCCAGAGTGGACGTGAGTGCGGGATATAGCTTCACCGAGCATGCGCAAATGACGCTAGCGATAAACAATCTCTTTGATAAAAAATACTGGCGCTCAAGCTCGAGGCTAGGCGACGAGAGGTCGTTTATGGTGAATTTTCACTATAATTTTTAATTAAAACGTAAAAAACGATAGATTATCCTATCGTTTTTACTGATTTTAAAACCGCTTCATCCATCACGCCTCAAAAGCTAAAAACTTAGTGCCAATGACTTGGCTTTGACTGCGGGATGGATAAAATTTCAAATTTAACATACCTTTATAAGCTTAAAATTGACTCAAACCCATCTTATTAAATTAGCCATCTAGTCTTTGGCGGCAAATTCTATCTGTATACGATAATTAATATTAAATTTATTCCATATTAGTTATTATTCGCGAAGAAAGATTGATAACTTAAATCAATATTAAGTATTCTAAAGGATTTTATATGATTGTTTCAAAAAATAAAGCTTTTGCGCCTATCGTTTCGCTCGTATGCGCAATAAATTTACAAGCCGTAGATAATATAAATTTAGAAGAGGTCGTAGTCACTGCTAGCGGTTTTTCGCAAAGTATTAAAAACGCACCCGCCAGCATATCAATCGTAAAAAATGACGACCTGGCAAAAGATAGCTTCACCTCGCTTCACTCTATCGCCTCAAAAGCTCCGGGAGTTAGCGTTATAGGCGGCGAGGACGGACCCGCCAGCGGTATCTCGATCCGCGGCATGGAAGGTTCGCAAACGCTAGTTCTCATAGACGGCAAAAGAGTAAATTCAAGCGCGGCCAATCCAAAAGGCGGTGCCGGCGATATGAACTCAAATTTTATCCCGCCGGTTGAGGCGATAGAACGCATCGAGATCATCAGGGGACCGATGAGCTCGCTTTACGGTAGCGATGCGGTGGGTGGTGTCATAAATATCATCACTAAGAAAAATTTCGATAAATTTAGCGGCTCCGTGAGTATATCCGGTATCGCGCAGGCTCATAGCGGCATCGGCTCGCAGCGCCAAGCGGACTTTTATCTTAACTTTCCGCTTCTTAGCGAGTACGTAGGTCTTCAGCTCTGGGGCTACAAAAAGTTACGCGATGAGGATAGCTATCCGGGCGGCTATCAAGAAAGCGATAAGAAAAACTTTAGCGCCAAACTATGGATCACGCCCGACGAATACAATAAATTTTACCTCCTAGCCTCCCAAGAACGCCACGAATACTCAAGGACCGTCGGCAAGACGGCAACCGTAAGGACAAATAGGCTGCTAAATAGCTACGACTACAAAAAAGATAGCTATGGAGTAGGATATCTGGGAAATTTTGAAAATTTAAATGCCGACGTGAGTTACATTTACGATCAGACGAAGCGAACGAGCCTCTTTGATAGCTTAACGCCGGCCGATGTCAAAAACCACAACTTTAACTCCAAATTTAGCACCTTCCTAGATTCGCATACGCTAACTTTCGGCTATGATTTCAGCAAACAGACGGTTAAAACCACATTTATCGTATCAAATTCGAGCAGAAGCGTGCTGCGAAACCCAAAAGCCTACTCTATGAAAGAGCATGCGGCATTTTTAGAAGACGAGTGGGAAATTTTAGACGACAAGCTTTATTTGACGCTGGGCGGCCGCTTCACTCATAACGAATTTTTCGACGATCATCTCTCGCCGCGTGCGTATCTAGTTTACAATCTAAGCGACAACTGGACGCTAAAAGGCGGCGTAGCGACAGGATATAAAACGCCGAACGTCAATCAGATCTCGCCGGAAGTCGGCACCATACAAGGCGGCTGGAGGATCGTAGACTTTGGTAACGCAGACCTAAAACCCGAAAAGAGCCTAACTTATGAAATCGGCGCTTACTACGATAGCGGCGATGATTTTAGAGGTTCGGTTACTCTATTTAGAAACGAGTTTAAAGATAAAATCCTAGATACCGACGGCAGCAGCATAAACCGTATTCCGGCATTTGGCTCGTGCGCTACGGCTCCGCACGTAAACTGCCCGGGCTGGGGAACTTACTTTAACATCGACGGTGCAGACGTCTGGGGCATCGAGCTTAGCGCAGACTACGACATACTAAAAAATCTAAATTTGCGCGGCAACTACACATACAACAACTCCAAAATCAAAACCGGCGATCCGACGATCAATACCCCAAACGGTCCGGTCAAATTTAGCCAGACCAACCTTAGCCGACTAGACGGCAAATCTCTGACCGCAACTCCAGAGCACGCGGCAAATTTGATGCTAACGTATAAGCCTATCGCAAGCGTGAGCACCTTTGCCGGGGCAAACTACGAGAGCGAGCTAACCAGCGTCAAATTCGGTCCCGGCAATAAAGTAAGCGAAAACGATAAAAAGCTTTTTACCGTCGATTTGGGTGCCAGCTGGGAGGTAAATAAAAATTTAAGCTTAAATTTGACCGCCTACAATATCTTTGATAATATCCGCTACGACGAGGGAATGGCCGATGACGGCAACTACTACTGGTATCCTGAAGAGGGCAGGAGATTTTGGTTTAAGGTAAGCGCGAAGTGGTAAGGATTGTTAAATTATTTTTGGGAGCTTTGATTATGATTGGTGTAGCCAGCGCAAAGCCTACTCAGTACATAGAGCCGATAGATGAAAGCGTTTATCGGCTTTTTGATGTCAAATACTCCATACTAGAAAGTGCAGGCGGAGAAATATATAAAATTTTTCAAGCCGTACCGAAAAACCGCAACGTTTATCCAAAAGCGATTTTTATGCTCGATGCAAATGCGCAATTTTCCGTGTTGCTTAATTTATTTAAAGATTTTACTTCAAACGACAATGTACCGCTTATCATAGGCGTCGGATACGATACGCCGCTAGCTTACGATACCGCAAGGCGAACAAAGGACTTAACGCCGTTAGCCCAAGGCGGTGAATACGAGCAAGGCGGCAATGCGGACAAATTTTATAAATTTATAAAAGAGCGGTTAATGCCGTTTGCAGACAAAGAATACGATATAAAAAATAGCGAGAAAATATTTTACGGCCACTCTTTTGGCGGACTATTTTTAGTTTATTCGCTTTTACAAAACGACGGTATATTTGATGAGTTTTTTATAGCCTCTCCGTCTCTTTGGTGGGGAGATTCAAAAATTATAAAGGACGCCTTAGATAACGACGGCAAACTAAAAATTAGATTAAAGGCGAGCTTTATAAGACTTAGCGTAGGAGAATTAGAAAAAAGAGCGGGCAAAACGGACAAAGAAAATATACTAAAGGCGGCCGATTTAGCTGAAATTCTAAAAAAGTCGGGCGTCAAATACGAATTTAAAATCTACGAAGGGCAAGGACACGGCGACGTAATACCGCTAGTGCTAAAAGATATCGTAAAGCATGTAAGCGAATAATTTAAACCCACAGATAGATATTGGTTAAAAGATTTTAGAGGTAATTCTTTTTTTAATATCTAAATTTATGCCAAATTTTACAGCAAAATCCTCTAACCAACAACCAAAGCCCAACTTTTGTCCCAAATAGATAAAGTATTTTTGATTGCAATAAACTAATGAGCCACGTAGAACTAAATTCTGAGTGGCACAAATTTGTAAGTTTTTTATATGATTTTTATGCCAATTCTATAAGTTATTTACTTAAATATACTTGCTTTTAGATTGTAAAATAGTGTATAATAAATAAATTTATAATTAGGATACATAATGAATTATGATAGTTTTTTACTTAAACTAAAAGAGGCAGGTATAAATAAAGATGAATTCGCAAAACTTTCAAAAACTAATAAAATGACAATGAACGGTTGGGCCACTGCAAGACATGGGAGAAAGGCTCCTAATTGGGTGGAGAGCTGGATGGAGCTATACATTTTAAACAGACAAAAGGATATAGTTATAAAAGAGTTAAGGAAATAATATGAAAGAAACGGAGTTGAAATTATTTTTTATAAATAGGATTTTATATGTTAACATATGTAAGTTTATTTAGTAGCGCTGGAGTTGGTTGCTATGGGTTTAAACAGCAGGGCTTTAAATGTATTGCAACTAATGAATATTTAAAAAAAAGAATTAAAATACAAGAAGTTAATAGAAAATGCGAGCTTAAATCTGGGTATATTACTGGTGATTTGTCCCAACAAGGTATACAAGATCAAATTTATAAAGAGTTAAAAAATAATAATATTAATGATTTAGATGTTTTGGTTGCAACTCCACCTTGCCAAGGAATGTCCGTTGCAAATCATAAAAAAAGTGATGAAATTAAAAGAAACTCTTTAATTGTTGAATCAATTAAGATGGTTCAAAAAATTCATCCAAAATTTTTTATTTTTGAAAATGTAAGAACTTTTCTAAGTACAATTTGTACAGATGTTGATAATGTAGAAAAAACCATTGAAGAGGCAATTGAATTAAATCTTGGCGGGTTGTACAATATCTTATCAAAAGTAATAAATTTTAAAGATTATGGCTCTCAATCAAGCAGAACAAGAACTTTAGTAATTGGCTCAAGAAAAGATTTAGTTAATATCAGCCCATATCAGCTCTTCCCTAGTAAACACGAAGCCAAAACATTAAAGAAATTAATCGGCAGTCTACCATCTTTAAAAACAATGGGAGAGATTTCTAAAAATGATATTTATCACTCTTATCGAACATTTGATAAAAAAATGTTACCCTGGATTGAGCTTATTAAAGAAGGAGAATCGGCATTTGACAATACCGAGCAAGCAAGAATACCCCACAAAATTGCCAATGGGAAAATAGTATTGAACAAAAATAAGAATGGTGATAAATATGCAAGATGGTATTGGAATAGGGTTGGGCCTTGTATTCATACAAGAAATGATATTCTGGCTAGTCAAAACACTATTCATCCAAGCGACAATAGGGTTTTTAGCATAAGAGAGTTGATGCTTATGATGACAATTCCTAACGACTTTAAATGGACAAGTCTTGATTTTGAAGCATTAAATAATTTGACTAATGAAGAAAAAATAAAATTTTTAAAAAAAGAAGAACTTAATATCAGACACTGCATTGGGGAAGCAGTACCGACTAGAATATTTGAGCAAATTGCATGTAATATAAAAAAAACATTGAACAAGATAACTTTATCTATGAATGAAATCAAAAAGACCATACAGGCCAATGCACTCTCGGCCAAGCCGGTGCTGGTAC
>NZ_CALHXD010000029.1 GCF_938040115.1 uncultured Campylobacter sp.
CTCTTTTGTCCAGCTCGTAAACGCTCGCAAAGCCGTAGCTAAGGCGCACGTAGTCACCGCGAAACATATCGCGCGGGTCGTAAACCGTAGTTCGTAGCAAGATCTCTTTGCCAAAATATATCGGCGCGTACGCATACGCAAGCATCGCTATCACGGCTAAAATTTGAAATACAGCGGCGGCAAAAATCAGCTTTAGTTTCATCTCGCGCTCCTTTTTTTAGATATCTTAGAGACCCCGAGCACTACGAGCGCAAATACCAAAAATAGCGCGCTGGCGCTGACGTAATCGCCGACTAGATCGACGTAGCGCACGAACGCCACCCAAAAGATAAGCGCGACGCCAAATTTCATATTATTTTGCTTGATAAGAGCGACCGCGACGCAAACGCCGATGAGCGAAAACACGCCCTCCTCATAGCCCGCAAACGCGTCCAAGATAAACGGTAGCGCAACCAAAAGCGCTCCGACCGTTGCGGCGGCGTATTTTTTAAAGTAAAACGCAAGTCCCAAAGAGGCCGCGCAAAAAGCCATAAACAGCGCTCCAAACACGCTTTTTAAAAATGTAACGCCGTTCAAAACATTCTCATAACTCTGCGTGCCATAAGGCCACGGACACGAAAAATGCAAGTCCTCGTAAAGCGACATATCAAAGCACAAGATGCCCGCACCGCAGACGATGCCGATGTTTTTGAGATAAAACGCGAGTTCAAATTTACCCGCCCTCTCAAGCAAAAACGAAGCGCAAACGGCTAGCAAGCAGTAGCTAAGCGCAAAAAAATGAACGCCGTAAAACGCGTCGTCCACGCGCAAATCAGCTAGAAAATACCGCTCGTAAAGCACGAAAGAGACGATATAAGCAAACACGCTCGCAAAAAGCGCGCCCGTAAGCAGCCGTGAATCATCGCGCCAAAGCACCGCAGCCGAAGCTATGATAAACAGCAAAAATCCGTGCGAAACGCCGCTAAACTCAAACTCCATCAAAAACCAAACAAGTCCCAAAATAAGAGCCTGAAGCGTGATGATGGACTTGCGCGTAGCAAGTCCAAGTGCCAAAGCTCCGACCGCCCACAGCAGCACGCCGTTTGGCATATGCTCGCCTAGATGGTAAATTTGCGCGACTAAAACGATCGCCGCGCCGTAGCAAAAGTTCCCCAGGAAAAACAGCGTCGTAGCCTGCGTCTCTTTGCCGTTTTTCTGCGCCCAAACTCCGCTAAAATTTACCGCTGCGAGTATACCAAGCACTATGATTAGCCTCACGGCGCGCGGCAGCTCCTCCCAGTTTGCGCCCACAAGCGTAAATAGCGAAAGCGCCAAAAACAGATACGCTACGAGCTTTAATATAAAGCTTCGCCGCTCGTTTGCGCCCGATAAATCTATATCGTATCTAGCAGCTATCTTGCGCGCCGCCTCATCGCTTATTAGCCCGTCCTCTCGCCACTTCGCAAGCTCGTCAGCGAGAAAATTTTTATAAAATATCATCATTTTTCTACTCCACGCATTTCATTATCCTGTGTCGCCCGACCCAGTAGAGCACCGCATAACCCGCCCCGCCCGAGATCAGCGACGCGATAAGTACCGCAAGCTTATCGGCGTACGCAAACTCGTAGGTGTCGTGATATGAGAGCGAATTTATAAAAAGACTCATCGTAAAGCCGATACCAGTAAGCAAACAAAGGCCGTAAAACTGAGCCAGATTGCAGTATTTGGGTAGCTTTGCGAGCTTAAATTTGATCGCAAGAAAGCAAAATCCAAACACCCCAAGCTGCTTGCCTGCAAACAGCCCCAATATGACGCCCAGCGATACGGGGTGGAAAATCTGCTCCAGCCCGATACCTTTTAGCGAGATGCCAGCGTTTACGAAGGCAAACACCGGTAACACGAAAAAGGCGACGTAACCGTGCAAGTCATGCTCGATCTGCTTTAGCATCGAGCCCTCGCCGTCTTTTGCCTTAAGCGGTATGAAAAATGCCGCCACGACGCCAGCTAGCGTCGCATGCACGCCCGATTTTAGCACGCTCACCCAAAGGATTATGCCCAAAATCACGTAGCAGGCTTTTTTATTTACGCCGGCTAAATTTAAGGCTAAAAGCCCCAAAGTAGCCGCTCCGGCAACTATAAACGATACTGCTGAGAGATGTCCGCTGTAAAATATCGCCATTATTAAAATCGCGCAAACGTCGTCGATGATAGAGAGCGTCACGAGGAAAATTTTAAGACTCGCCGGCACTCTTTTGCCAAGGATCATGATAAGCCCCAGCGCAAACGCCGTATCTGTCGCAGTCGGGATCGCCCAGCCTTTTAGCGCAAAAGCATCGGCGTGGTTAAACGCGTAAAAAACGAGCGCTGGCATGACTATGCCGCCGACCGCACCCACGGTAGGCAGCACGATCTGAGCGGGATTTCGCATCTCGCCCTCGATTATCTCGCGCTTTAGCTCCAGCCCTAAAAGAAAGAAAAATACCGCCATGAGCCCGTCGTTTACCCATAAAATAAGCGGCTTTTGCAGGCTAAATTCGCCAAAAACCACGCCCATGTTTATGCGTAAAAATGAGTTATAAAATTCGCTCAAAAAGCCGTTTTGAAATATCATCGCAAAAATCGCGGCGAGGATGAGCAAGATACCCGAACTAGCCTCGTTTTGGACGAAATTTTTAAAAGAGATATGTTTCAAATTTTAACCTTGAAATAAAAATAGTGATAAATCCTGATAATTTTAGCGTTAAAGAGATAAATGCGTGATAAAAGAGAGACTTTTGCGGGCAAATTTGATATGGCTTATCAAGCTTGCCCACATCTTAAGCATTATGAGCGCGGGACGGCTGCTTTGGT
>NZ_CALHXD010000030.1 GCF_938040115.1 uncultured Campylobacter sp.
TAAAAGCATATCTACCGAGTGATCGACGATGTCTATAACTCGGTGCTTATTTTTCTTAAGCTCCCATTGATTAGATACTAGTTTTTCGACCTTGACAACCTCGCCAAGTATCATTTCTAGCCTTATAAAAATTTGTTTTAATCTACTTTTAAATTTATCGTCTTGTAAGATTTCGGCTATCATATCCGCCATGATCCGCCCTTTCATTATCGGGTTGCGAAATTCGTGCAAGATGTTACGTAAAAATAGCGCTCTAGCCTGTTTTATCGCATCTATTTTTTGCATCGTCGTATTAAATTCGCTAGCGATTTGGCCTATTTCATCATTTGCTTCTACTTTTATCAGTCTAAATTTATCTTCTTCTCCTGCTCTTCTTATCATATTTTTTAAATTTCTGAGTCTCAGCAATTTTTTTAAGACGACTATGAAAAATGCGGCCATTACGATATTTACTATAAGCCAAAGTATCCAAATGTTATGCGAAGAAATTTCTTCTAAATTTTCTAAAGGCACATCGTTTTTCGCAATGTCATTTTCGCTTGATATATTAAGCCCTGCCGCCTCCATAATACGTGAAAACATCTTAGGATCTATGGAAGAAAATCTAGGTACAAAGTAGAGCTTTTTGTTGTATCTTATCATATCGGCATACGAATCGCTAAAAATTTTCTCACCATTTTGCCTGATCTCATTTGGATCGAGATCACTATTTTTAAGTCCGATTTGCGCTAGCTGCTTGGTTATATTGCCGTCTTCTTGTCCGCGTATGCGCATGCCTAGCATAAAGCGCTGGTAGGTAAAATACTCCGCATCTCTTATTTGCCTTTTTGATTCGATGAAAAATGCTAAATTTACTATAACTAACGCGGCAAAAAAGAAAAATGATATTAGTTTGATTATGGTTATATTACGCATTGATAAATTTATACCCTATACCGCGCACGGGGTGAATGAATCGCGGATTTTTAGGATCGTCTCCTATTTTTTGACGCAAGCGCCCTATGGCGACATCGATGCTTTTTAGTCCGCTTTGAAATTTCGCCTGACCCAAATTTATCAAAATATCCTCTCTTGGTATAACCATCCCCTCTTTTTCATAAAGGTAGATAAAGATGTCAAATTCCGCTTTCGTTAGCGCTATCTCCTCTTTGTTTTTTATGACGATACGCCTTTGTTTATCGACGCAAAAGGTTTTGGAGTCGTTGCTAGTTTGTATCCCTCGACGGAGTATCGCTCTTAGCCTAAATGCAAGCTCTATAGGCTCATACGGCTTTGCCATATAGTCATCCGCCCCAAGCTCAAAGCCCTTTATCTTATCTAGCGTTTCACTGCGGGCCGACGATATGATGATAGGTAACGATGGATAGCCTTGCCTAACATGCTTGCACACGTCAAGGCCGTCCATATCTGGCAAACCAAGATCAAGCACCAATGCGTCAAAAGTATTTTTTGCGTCTAGAATTTTAAGTCCTTCAACCGGATTTGTGACTATGGTTACGCCAATCTCACTTTTTGCCAATGCAAATTTTAAAAGCTCGGCCAGTTCAAGATCGTCTTCTATAAGCAAAATTTCTATCATAGTAGCTATTATATCAAATTTAAAATTTAAAACTAAAAAATATTTTTTAGTTAATGTTACCAAAATCTTACCGTTTTTGATAAGGTTATGTGTTATGATTTTATTCATAAAACCAAAGATGATGCTGTAAAAAATTTAAAGGAGTTTATGGTGAAAACATGTTTTTTTACAACAGGCAAGCGTAAGCTTACCTTTAGTTTGGCTGCGTTTATGGCTATGACATCTAGCGCAGGCGCTAGCGATAGCCTAGTAGAAGCCCTGCAAACAAGTACGCTAGGCGGAACTATTTTTTCATACTACGATATGGACTCAACCGAGTATTTTCCACCAGCCAGCAGAACAAATAGAATTCGTGAGCATATCGGCGGTTTAGGTGCTGAGCTTAGGTTTTTAACCGGCTCTTACTATGGCTTTAAGCTTGGTCTTACGGCTCAGGGCTTAGTAAATTTCGGTCCGTCAAAGGCTGCAAAAGAGTATTTTGCCTATGACTGGAATAGCGAAGGTGTAGCACTTTCAGAGGCCTACTTAGGATATGAAAATGACTATATCGACTTTAAACTAGGTCGCCAGTACTACAACTCAAAATACACAGGCCTAGTGCCGCCGCTTGTGGCTACAAACACGGATGTGGGCTACAAAGAGGCGTTTGAGGGCGTGAGCGCTAGGATAAAGCTTGATAGCATAGATACCGTTATCGGCCTAGCTGACTTTTGGAAATTTGCCGGTAGATCAAGCGCCGTAACGGGCGGCGATCATGGTGCGCCAAGATTTAAAGACAGAGTTGTTATCGGCGGCTTTGGGCCTTACGGCTATAAATTTGACAATATCTTTAACTCATTTGTGACATATAGCGGCCTTCCCGGCGTCTCACTCACGGCGGGTTACGCAAACGTATCTGGTCTTGAATATGACGATGCAGCCAACTCAAAAGGCGATATAAATTTCTACTTCGCAGCTGCTGGCTACAAAACGCCTACGCTTTTTGAAAACGCGATCGTTGGCATAGACTTTATGTATAAAGGCTCAA
>NZ_CALHXD010000031.1 GCF_938040115.1 uncultured Campylobacter sp.
ATGTGTTAATATCATAAAATCTATTTCTGTAGGATTATATATAAATGGTGCATAGTTTCTTTCTGCATCTATTATTCTTCCTTGTATTAACCCACAATCTATCAAAAACTTTTTACCTGCTGCTTCTACTAAGTGGTTTGACCCTGTCACTTCCTTTGCTGCACCACAAAATACTATATTCATTTTTCCTCCATCTTTTGTATACAATATATACAAATATAATACTGCATAGAATTTGTTTTATCAATTAAAATGACTAAATTAAAATCTTTTAATTTTACTTTTTAAATAAAAAATACTTAAAGCTTATAAATATATATTATTCTATTAAGCTTTAAGTATTTACATTTTATATGTTTTTTCTACATTCTGTATTCTAATATTAATTAATTTAATTTGATTTATTTTAATTTATTTTATTTTTTCTTTATTTAAATAAATTTATACGGTAACTATCCGAGCTTACTTTTTAAAAGCTCATTTACTTTTGCGGGATTAAACGCACCCTTGCCCTCTTTCATCGTCTGACCGACGAAAAATCCAAAAAGCTTATCCTTGCCGCTTTTATACTCGGCGACCTTATCGGCGTTCGCGCTTAAAATTTGATCTATTATTGCTACGATAGCCGAGTCGTCGCTGACTTGTTTTAATCCCAATTTTTCGATGACGGCGTCTACGCTACCCTCGTTTTCCATAAGATAGTCAAGCACCTCTTTTGCCGCCTTAGCGCTTATCGTACCGTCTTCTATGCGGCGTAAAAGCTCTATCATTTTAGTTGAATTTACTGGCGATGTCTCGATCGTAGCACCGTTTTTTAGACGACCCAAAAGCTCAACGATGAGCCATGTAACGGCCAGTTTCGGCGATATTTTAGCATCCACGAGCTCCTCGAAATACCTCGCCGTCTCCACGCTACTAGTTAAAACTACGGCATCATCCTCTTTGATGCCAAGCTCGCGCTCGTATCTAGCGACCTTTTGCTCGGCAAGCTCGGGAATTTTGATCGCTTCGTTATACATCTCTTCAGGAATTTCGACTGGTAGCAGATCAGGATCGGGGAAATATCTATACTCGGCGCTATCTTCCTTGCCTCGCATTGAGCGCGTGACCAAATTTACGGTATCAAAAAGGCGGGTCTCTTGATAAACTTCCTCATCGTATTTACCGTCTTCCCACGCCGCGCTTTGACGCTCGACCTCGTAGTCGATTGCTTTTTGGATAAATCTAAACGAGTTTAAATTTTTAATCTCGACGCGCGTATAAAGCTTGCTGTCGCCTTTTGGGCGGATACTGACGTTGGCGTCGCAGCGAAAGCTTCCCTCTTGCATATTAGCGTCGCTGATGTTTAAAAATCGCAAAATCGAGTGCAGTTTTTTTAGATATGCAACCGCCTCGTCGGAGCTGCGCAGATCAGGCTCGCTCACGATCTCAAGTAGCGGCGTGCCCGCGCGGTTTAGATCGACTAGGCTCTGTCCACTCTCGTGGATATTTTTACCCGCGTCTTCTTCAAGGTGCGCCCTGGTGATGCCGATTCGTTTTTTCTCGCCGTTTACGTCGATAAAAAGCTCGCCTTTTTCCACTATCGGTATCTCAAATTGCGAAATTTGATAAGCCTTTGGAAGGTCTGGATAAAAGTAGTTTTTACGGTTAAAAACAGAACGTTTATTTATGGTCGCATTTACCGCCGCGCCGAAGCTTATCGCCTTTTTCACGGCTTCTTTGTTTAGTACCGGCAAAGCCCCCGGTAGCGCCAGGCAGGTAGGACAAACGTGAGTATTTGCCTCATCGCCGAAGCTCGTGGAGCAAGAGCAGAAAATTTTAGTTTTTGTATTAAGCTGAGTGTGAACCTCAAGCCCGATAACGACTTCAAACATAATTTGCCTTTTATTTAAAATTTAGGGCTTATTTTAGCAGGATTTTTATTTAAGTTAGATAAAAAGAAAGGGTTGCATCCGCCGATTTTTAGCGTATTTTAGCTAGCGGACGCGTAAATTTAAATTTTAGTGCTCGTCGTGGCTGATCAAGATCGCGCCGGCAAGATACACGTAAGTAAGAATCATAAAGATAAATGTTTGCAAGCACGCCATAAACGTAAGCAAGACAAACGCCGGAAGCGCAGCGTACGATGCAAGAGCAAGTACGACCAAAAGGAACAAGTCATCGCCCTTGATGTTACCGAAAAGTCGGAAAGAAAGCGATACGACGCGAGACAAATGCGAAACGATCTCGACGATAAACATTATCGGAGCTAGCCATTTATTAGGCCCCATGAAGTGAGCAAAATACTTAACCACGCCGTTTACGCGGATACCTTCGTAGTGGTAAAACACGAAAACTACGAGCGCTAGAGTGAGAGTCAAATTTAAGCTCGAAGTTGGAGCCTCAAATCCAGGTATTATGCCTATTATGTTACTTACAAATACGATCAAACCGATGGTGGCGACTAGCGGCAGATACTTTCTAGATAGCGCTTCGCTGCCTAGCACGTCCTTGCCCATGGATACGACGCCTTCTAAATACGCTTCGAGGATGTTTTGCGTTCCGCGAGGTACGAGTTGCAAATTTTTAGTTGCAAATTTTGCCACGATAAGCACGATAATCGCGACTAAAACGAGATGTCCCGCGTAATTTACCGCGTGGATAACGTGCTCGTTGTCGGTAAACAAAGAAGCGATCCAACCTGTAAACAAAAACAAATTTTCTTGCATGGATTAACCTTAGATTTATGAAATTTAACGGCAATTTTATCCAAATAAACGTTAAAAGTTTTTTAAGCTTACCTCAAATTTCGCCCAAATTTTAGCTTTTTTGTCAAATTTAACTCAAATTTCAACGTCGTTTTTTAAAATCAGCGCTTACGCGAAAAATCTATCGTAAACGAGCTTTAGTATCGTCGCGCCCACGACGGCTAAAAACACGACTCTAACAAATTTAACGTCCTTTTTTATGACCATATTTGAGCCAAAATACGCGCCCAAAACCTGCCCGACGCCCATCAAAAGCCCGACCGTCCAAAGTATCTGTCCGCCCGCGATAAAAACGGCAAGAGAGACGATGTTGCTGGTAAAATTTAGGATTTTCGTGTGCGCGACGGCTTTTTTCATATTTAGCCCGATGAGCGCAACCATCGCAAACGTCCAAAAACTGCCCGCTCCCGGCCCGAAAAATCCGTCGTAAAAGCCTAAAATTAGGCCAAATATCACGTAAAAGGCTCGTGCGTTCATTCGGGCAGCCCTATCCTCGTCGCCGACTTTTGGCATCAAAAGCGTATAGATGAAAATCGCTATCAAACAAAACGGGATAATAACGCGCAAAAACTCGGCGCTCAAAAACAAAATAAGCACCGTGCCGACGCACGCGCCGATAAAGGTAAAAACGATGCCGATAAAAACTTCGCGGAAATTTATCATGCCTTTTCGGGCGAAATTTAGCGCCGCGGTGAAGCTGCCGAAAGTACCTTGAAGCTTGTTCGTCGCTAGCGCCACGTGGGGCGGTACGCCCATCGCCATGATCGTGGGTAGCGCGATCAGTCCGCCGCCGCCCGCGATCGCATCGACGAAACCGGCCGCAAACGCCGCCGCGAAAAATATCAAATACGCCGTAACGCCGAAGTCAAAGTCCATTTTCGCCCCTTCAAAAAACAAAATCATACTACGAAAATTTTAAAAATTTATAAAATTCGGCCTTTTGTTTTAACGCGGTTAAAATTTAATAAAGCGGCGAGTAAATTTTGCCGAGCTGGGTTAAATTTAGCGGTTTAGGTTGCGACGCATTTTGCAAATTTTGCGGGCGCGCGCGGCGATTTTTTAAAGTTTTAGATAAATTTTGCAAATTTGAGCTCTATTTAACGACGGTAAATTTGATATAGTTTTTAAAATTTAGCTTGCAAAACCGCGCGGACGAAATTTGGATATTTTAGAAAATTTATTGAGATTTTGCTTTTTTGAGATGCGGGTTTAAAAACATACGAAACACCGAATTTAAAGCCGCGTTAAATTTGACTGAGTTAAGAAAAAGAAGTTCGCCGACTGCCGAGCGCAGCAAATCGGCGAATGCGGGATTATTTTATAACGCCGCAAACCATTCTAGCGCCGCCGCCGCCTAGTGGCTTTGGATGGTCGCTGTGGTTATCGCCGCCGACGTGGATCATTAGCGAGTGGCCTTTTAACTCGTCGATAGTTTTGATTTTTGGAGCTAGCACAGGATAAACCGCGTTACCCTCAGCATCAACGAAAAGCGCAGGTAAATCGCCCTTGTGGCCGCTGTCGTCCCATGCAAAAGAGTGTTTTTTAGTCTCAGCCGGATCCCAGTGACCGCCGGCTTTCATGCCTAGACCCTTCTCGTTAGCGCCGCAGTCAGCGTTTTGATGCACGTGAAATCCGTGCGCGCCGCCCTCAAGGCCTTTAAGGTTCGGGAACAGCGCCACGCCGTAGTTAGTCTCGACCGCTACCACCTCGCCCACGACCGTGTTGCCCTTTTCGCTTAGTTGCTCCATAGTGACGACTAGGTGCTTGCCTGCCTTTGGATCAAAGACTTTTTCCTCGTGCGCAAGAGCGCTAGTAGCGAGTAGGCAGCCTAGAGCCGCGCTAGCTAAAACGATTTTTTTCATTTTTTCTCCTTAAAATGTAATTGCAAGGTAACTATAGCCTAAATTTGATTAATTTAGGCTTTAAATTTTCTTAAATTTAATGCGCCGCAAGGGCTTAAATTTGCCGCTATTTCGCGAGAGAAAAACCCGCCAAATTTACTTTATCTCGCTTAGAATTTGCGCCAGTTCGCCGCTTTGCCCGATGCGGTAGAGCGCGAAGTCATATTTGATCGGATCGGCGGGGTCAAATTCGCAAAGCTTGTCCGTTAGCTCGCGCACGGCCCTAAAATCATAGCTTTTGCGAGAGATTAAGCCCAAATTTAGCGAAACTCGGTGTGTGTGCACGTCAAGAGGCATGAGGAGCTTGCTTTTTGGCAGGCTTTTAAAGAGTCCAAGGTCGATGTCGCTATCTCGCACCATCCAGCGCAAAAACATATTGTAGCGTTTATACGGGCTTTGCGGCGCTTTTTCGTATGGTTTGCCGAAAAAAAACTCATATCCCTCCGAGCGGTAAGGGTTTAGCGAATAGATAAATTTAATGAGCTCGTTTACGCCGTCCACCATCGAGCCGCTTTTTTCAAAGCCCGCTCTCACCGCACCTTCGATATCACCGTGTTTTTTTAGGCGCGAAACGGTGATAAAAATTTGCCGCACGTCCTCGCAGCTTTGAAAGCGGTATTTGTGCTGCGTCAAATTTGAAATGATTTGCTCCTCGCTTTTATCTAGCAGCGAAAAATCGAGCGAATTTAGAAAATTTACGATTAGTTTTGCGTTGCCGTAAGCAAAAAGCGCGCAGATGAGCGAGATCTCGGGCGTTTTAAATTTGCTAGCGACTTGTAGCGGATCGGCGGCGGCAAACAAGTCCGCATGGGTATTTTTAGAGATTACGTTTTGATCCAGGAGGGTTTTTAAGTCCATTTTTAGCCTTTTTGGCCGAGATTTTAAACCAAAAAGGCTAAAATAAATTTAAATTTACTGTTTTAGCGTGAGCAAGGTATCGAGCATCTTTTCTACGGTCGTGATTATTTTAGCCGCCGCACCGTAACTGCTTTGAAAGCGTATGAGGTTTGTCAGCTCCTCGTTTAAATTTACGCCGCTAACCGACTGATACTCAGACATAGCAACTTTATGGATAGCTGTATTTGCGTCGTTTAGATCGTTATTTGCCTGAGTTTGGCTAGCTAGATCGGTGGTTATATAGCGATAGTAGCCCTCGACGCTCTCCTCCTTGTCCGCATGCTTGTCGGAGTAAAATATGATTTTTTTATACTGCATTTGCACCATATCGTTTGCGACTTCGTTGTTGCCAGGAGTCGGGTTTGAGTAGGCTTTTAGCTTGTGCGGATTTTCCATCAGCTCGCTTTTTACGCTCATATTTTTCGCGTTTCCGCCCTCAAAAACTCTATTTACCCCGATAATACCTGGGAAATTGGTACCTTTATCGACGAAAGCGACGCTGTATTCGCCGGCGTTTCTTTTAGCTGTTACGCCAAACGTGCCTTTGCCAGTCGCCGCGTCGTATTGGTAGTTTGCCTGAAAATAATCGTCCACGTCGTTTAGCGAATTGTTATCGCCGTTGTCATCGGTGTCTGAGTTAAAGTCTCGCACGATAGAGTTGCCGCGAGTATTGTCATTTATAGTAGTAGAGGCGTTTATGTTTATCGTTTTTCGAGCGACCTCTTGACCTTGGTTGTTATAAACTACGACGTCAAAGCTACCGTGCTTTATATCGTCGTTAAAATTCATCAGCGTCCTAGAGTCGCTTAGACCGTCTAGTTCGTCGGTTACGGCGTTTTCTACGGCCGATCTTGCGTAGATATTGTTTGTCTCATTTATGATGCCTTTGGCGAAGGTATTTAGGTTGTCGATGTATTTTTGTATGGTTCCGTCTTGAAATTCGCCGTTATCATCCACTCTTCGTCCGCGCAGATCTAGTGCGGCACCTAGTTTACCGCCCGAGATTCGTCCGTTTAGATCAACTTTCTTGCTATCGTCTCTTTCGAAAAATACACCTTTAAAATCGCTCTTGTCGCTTATCCTATCGACTGTTAGCGGATGATACGTCGTACCGTCTACGATATTAAATCCTGAAATATTTATCTGATGCTTGGTACCCATATCGGTTACGGTCGGATCGATATTGTTGCTTTGTAGTTGCCCCTTAAATACGCTTATGCCGGCAAATTTCGACATCGCAAGCTCGAGCTGATCGCGTTTGTCGCGTAGGTCGTTTGCTCTAGTAGTGCCGACTGACTCGACACGCACGATCTCTTTATTTATCTGTGCGATTTGCTTGGCGTATTTGTTTATTTCATTTACGGCAACTTCTATCTGCGAGTCCACGTCCTTTTGGATCTTAGTTAGCATATCGTGAGCTTTGCTTATGCTATTTGATAGCGTCGCGGCCGAATTTAGTAGATTTACCTTCTGAGAACCCTCGGTCGGGTTAGAAGCGAGGTTGTTCCATGCATTAAAATAATTTTGCAAATCCCTGCCTATGCCTACGCTTTGTAGATCAGGGAAGCGCTGCGAAATCTCCTCTAAAATTTGCTTTTTATATTCGCTTGATTCTAAATTTATATTTGAAGTGCGAAGCCTAGCAAAAGTAAACTCATCATGCACGCGTACGACCGTATCGACCTTGGTACCAGTACCGATGTCGCCGGGCATATCGTGAAAAGGCTCTCTGGCAGACTGCACGACGCGCTGCCTCGTGTAGTGCTCGCTATCGGCGTTTGTGATGTTGTGTCCGGTCGTAGTGATCTGCGTCTGCGCGGCGTCTAGGCCACTCATTCCGATATGTAAAGACGAAAAAATATTAGCCATTTTTTAAACCCTTGTTTTAAATAAACTTTCAGGCGTCAAGCCTTCTTTGTCGTAGCTGCCAGACTCGCTTTTAAACATATTTTTTAGCAAGCTATCGAAAAATTCTTTCACTCCGACGACGTATTTTGCGTATTCTTTGTTTTTTGAGTAGAGCTCTTCAAGCTTTGAGCGCATAAGCGCGAGAGATGATTTCACCTCATCATCAAGGATCGAGCTTAAATTTACCCCGCCGTTTTCCTTCGAGACTCTTAAAAGCTCTTTATCTAGCAGCGATTTTATAGATTCGAATTTTTTAACCAGCTCGTTTTTGCGTTTGACGCTATCATCGACCTTAGTGTGATCGGCTAGTTTTATCTTTTCTATATCTTCCGTAGTTTGGGCGATGAGCTCATCTAGTACGCCCATCGCCTCATCTAAATATCTTTTAAGCATTTTTTGTCCTTTCTTTTTACGCAAGGACAAAAAATCTTATAAAAGCGTATCGGCAACGGCTTTTGCAGTCTTGGACATATCTAGTTTATATGTTCCGTTTGCGATCTGCTCGGCTATCTTTGCGACCTTGCTTTCTTCTTTGCCTTGTGTTTTTTCCATGTTTTCGCTCTTTTTTACGTCGTTTGAGCGAGTGATTTGCTGCGGGCTCATGCCCAGTTTAGCTCCCAAAGTTCCTATCATTTTAAAGCCTTTTTAGATTTGTTAGAAACTAAATCGGCAAATTTTGAAATTTCTTAAGCCCTTTCTTTCAAATAATTGAATAAAAGTTCGCTAAAGCCCAAATTTCCGCTCAGAGCCTTGCTCATCGTATCGTTATACATCGAGTGATAGATCTCGTCTCCGGCATCTTTGCCAAATAACGGATTTTCGTCTTTTAGCGCGATATCCAGCACGCTTTTAACTAAAAACGCCTCAAAAGCGTCGGTTTGCTCTTTTAAAAGCGCGTCTTGTTCGCTTTGAGGCTTATTCGCGCGCCTATTTTCAATAGAGCTCGTGGCAAATTTATTATACGAGCTTAAAGCCGCGGAAGTATCTACGTTTAACATTATATTATCTCCAAATTTACATGTATGGCGCCTACGCGTTTTAGATTTTCCATTATCGCGATGATGTCGCTAGGGGTCGCACCCATCTTGCTTAGCGCCCTTGCGACGCTGGCTACGGTTGTTTTTTCGCCGCTTATTTTTAGCATATTAGTTAGCGGATCGATCGCTGCGCCGTCTTGCAGATCGATTGTTTGCTGATTTGCCGCCATGTCGTCATACGAGCTAGGCTCTATCTTTATCGTGATATCGCCGTGCGTGATGACGACGGGATCAACTGTGATATTTATACCACTTACTATCGTGCCCGTGCGCTCGTCGATTACGATCTTATCTAGCGCTTTATAATCCACGTCCAAATTTAACACCCTAGCTACGAAATCGACCATATTTGCGCCGTTTGGCTTAGCGATCCTGATCGTTCGAGAGTCCACGGCCACCGCACTATCGCCGCCTACGTTTAAATTTACGGCTCTTTGGATGTTTGAAGCGGTGTCGAAATTCGACTCCTTTAAGCTTAAAAATATCGCTTCTTGATTGTAGATATCGTACGCTATTTCGCGCTCCACGATAGCGCCGCTTGGGATCGTGCCCGCGGTTACGTGGTTGCCGCCTTTACTTCCACCTCCGCGAGATGCGGTTTTACCGCCTATGGTTAGCGAGCCCTGCGCTAGAGCGTAAATGTCGCCGTCCACGCCCTTAAGCGGAGTCATCAAAAGCGTTCCGCCCTGAAGGCTCTTTGCATCGCCGATAGATGAGATCACGACATCGAGCTTATCTCCTTGCCTAGCAAACGGAGGCAGCTTTGCGATGACCATAACCGCGGCGGTGTTTTTTGATTTGATATCGTCGGGCTTGATTTTTACGTTCACGCTTTGAAGCATATTTGAAAGAGACTGGATCGTAAACTCCGAGCTACTGCCGTCGCCAGAGCCGTTTAGGCCTACGACCAGGCCGTATCCGATCAGCTGATTTTCCCTCACGCCAACGACGTTTGCGATGTCTTTTATCTGCGCCGCAAAAGCCGATATGGCAAGGGTTAGCAAGCATGCCGCTAGTTTCATTTTAGTCCTTAAATTTGTATTTTCAAGGACTAAAAGCAATTAGCATTCCAAATTGAAACAAAAATTTTTAAGAATAGTAGCTAAGCGAAGTATTTCCGAATTTTTTAGATTTTAAAAGCGTAAAAGCCCCGATATTTTCGGATAAATTTAGATGGCTGGCGTGCTCAAAAGCGATCAGATAAATTTTATCTTTTGGCAAATTTATCGCCAAATTTACGCACTTTTCATAAACGTTCGCAAAACCGTCTCTGATATCAAAAGGCGGGTCAAGATACAAGATAACGGGTAAATTTTGCCTTGCCACGATAGCTGGCGTCATCTCAAAGGTATCGCCGTTTATGATTTCCAGCTCGTCGCCGATGAGCTTGGCGTTTCGTAACGCGATCTTGTAGGCGTTTTTGTCGATTTCTACCGCATAGGCCTTTGCAGCGCCGTTACTTAGCGCTTCTGCGGCCATCAGCGCGCTACCACCGAAAGCCTCGATAAAAACCTTACCCGCTAGCTCGTAGCGAAACGAATCAAAAAATGAGCCTTTGACGATGCTTTTTGTGCTTCTTGTAGTTTGAAGCGATGGCAAAAGCAGCTTTTTACCTTTAAATTTGCCGCTTGAAATCGTAGCGTAGAGATTTTTCAACGAGCTTTCCTTAGAATCGCAAGTAGCTCTTCTTTAAATTTATCTATCAAATTTGAAACCTCAAGCTCCAAATTTGAGCCGTTTTTCGGCGCGGCTTCTTCTTTTATAACAAATGCCGGCGAGGTCGTGCGAGAAGGGGCGATAGGCTCTGAAAACTGGATCGCCGAGTAAAACTCCTCAAGCGCAGAAATAAGGGCCTCTTTGCTAAAAGGGATTTTTAGATGCGGCGAATGCTCGGCGATCACGAAAACGGGCTTTTTGGTCTCTATCTTTTTGTCCGCCACGATAAAGTCGCAATCTTTTCTAGGCGAGATAAAATCCCTCAAAAATAGCCTTAGCGACTCCCCCAGCAAAATGCAGTCGCATTCAAACGAAACTTTCACGAATTCTCCTTTTTCTCGCCTTAATTTAGGCTGGATTTTAACAAATTTATGCGAAAATTTAAATTAAGCAAAAATTTTCCCGAACGGGGCTAAAAAAATTTGCAAATTTGACGATATAGAAGCTAGCAAACATTTAAAGGAGAAAATATGGAAATTTTCAAAGTAGCAAGCCAGCCGATGGCAAATGTAGCTACAAGCTCGCACGCACAAAGCTCTACGCAAACCAGAGAGGTCGAAAGGACGCAGATCCAGCAAGATACGACGCGCAATCTAACTGAGCAAAACAACGAAACGCTAAGCAAAGAAGTAAAAGAAGCCACCGAAAAACTAAATAAACAAATGGAAGATCTAGGCACTAGTATACGCTTTGGCTATAACGATAAAATAGGCGCGATGTACGTAAACGTAATGGAGATGAAAACGGGCGAAGTTATTCGCAAAATCCCGACCGAGCAGGCGATGAAGCTAAGCGAGTATTTTAAAGAAGCCGTCGGCGTATTATTTGACAAGGAGAGCTAAAATGGCGCTAGGTAAAGTTTCTTCACTCGGCTTTGGTAGCCAAGTTCTAACTCAAGACGTTATAGATAAGCTAAAAGCCGCCGACGAAGCGGGTCAGATAAAACCCGTAACTGCTAAAATCACGGCAAATGCGACAAAGCAAAAAGATCTGACCGCCCTAAAAACGCTGATCGGCACCTTTCGCTCCTCGGTTTCAACCCTAGCAGACGATAGCTCATATCAAAAAAGAACGACTAGCTCGGACGGTAAAAGCGCGGATATAAGCGCAAGCGCGGGCGTCGCAGTACAAGATATAGAAATAGACGTTAAACAACTAGCTAAAAAAGAGAAGCTACAAGACTTTGGACTTAAAAAGCTTGCAGGTTTTTTAGAGAGTAAATTTACAAAGCCAGCAAAGCCTCTTATAATGGGCGTTGTAAATATAAACACAGATAGTTTTAACGAGCAAAGCCGCATAAATACGCAAAATGGCATAGCAAAGATTGAAAGTATGATAGGAGCAGGTGCTGACTACATTGACCTTGGTGGCGTTAGCTCAAGGCCAGGAAGCGAGTATTGCGGCCGCGAGGAGGAGTTTAGGCGCATAAAAGATATCATTGAAGAAATTTATAGGCTAAATTTACATGAAAAGGCGAAATTTAGCCTTGATAGCTTTGATCCTTATTGCCTTGAATTTGCCCTAAGTCATGGCTTTAAAATGATAAATGACATCACTGCAAACGCCTCACTTGCCACGCTTGCGGCGCGATATGATGCTGAGTTTTGCATGATGCATATGCAAGGCGATCCAGCCACCATGCAGGTGGCGCCAAAATATAACGACTTAATCGGCGAGATAGCAGACTTTTTTGAGCAAAAAATGGCCCTTGCAAAGGAGCTTGGCGCCAAAAAGCTAGTGCTTGATGTGGGTATTGGCTTTGGCAAGACGGCTGAACAAAATT
>NZ_CALHXD010000032.1 GCF_938040115.1 uncultured Campylobacter sp.
CGGCGATTAAGGAAATTTCTTATCTTTGCTGCTGCACAGCTCGTTTAAAAAGCACTCCTTGCAGTTTGGCTTTATCGCTTTACAGGTGTAGCGGCCAAAAAGCACCATCGCTTGATGAAGCGTATTTAGCTGCGTTTTAAAGGCTTTGGTTAGATCAAGCTCGACGGCTTCGGGCGTCTTGCCTCTGCTAAGGCCAAGTCTATGCGCCACGCGATAAACGTGCGTATCCACCGCCATCAAATTTGATCCAAAATGCTCGATCAGCACGACGTGAGCGGTCTTTTGTCCGACTCCGGCTAGGCTCATCAGTTCTTTTTCGGTAGTCGGTATCTCGCCGCCAAATTCGCTCATCACGCTCTTTGCCATTTTGATCAAATTTTCGGCCTTGTTGTTAAAAAAGCTACAGGAGCTGATGAGCGCTTTTACGCTGGCTAGATTTGCATGCGCTAGGCTCGCGACGTCCGGGTATGCCTCAAAAAGCGAAGGCGTGATCAAATTTACGCGCTTATCGGTGCACTGCGCGCTTAACATCACGCAAACGAGCAGCTCGTAGAGGTTCTGGAATCTAAGCTCGCTGCCCGCGTCTTTAAAATTTTCTAAAAATAAATTTTTGATAGCGTTTATATCTTTTTTTGTTCTCATAGTGCCGATTTTAGCCGTTTTTATTTAAATTTTCGATGAATTATAACTTATATTTAATGACTTTCCTGCTATAATCACCCTCGCAAAAATCTAAATTTAAGGAACAAAGATGAATAAAATTTTATTCGCATCTCTTAGTTTGGCTGCGGCTTTAAGCCTAAACGCGGCGGAGTACGCCACCGTAAACGGTTCTAGCATAACCGATAAGGACGTGGCTTTCACGCTTGCTGCTATGCCTGGCGTTACTCTTGAGCAACTGCCTAAAGACACTCAGAAAAAAGTAATCGACGAAACAATCAACAGAAAACTGCTTCTAGACGAGGCTAAAAAGAGCGGACTGGATAAGACCGACGAATACAAAGCCGCTCTTGAAGAGCTAAAAAACAACCTTGCGCTTGATCTTTGGATGAAGAGAATTTTCGACAATATAAAAGTAAGCGAAGGCGAAATCAGCGACTTTTATAATAAAAACAAAGCCGAATTTGCCGTGCCTGCACAAGTAAGAGCCAAACATATCCTAGTGGCTACTGAAAAAGACGCAAACGACATAATAGCTGCGCTAAAAGGTCTAAAAGGCGACGAGCTGGTTAAAAAATTCGAAGAGCTAGCAAAATCTAAATCTACCGATCAAGGCTCTGCGGCTAATGGCGGCGAACTAGGATGGTTTGGCCAATCTCAAATGGTAAAACCTTTCGCGGACGCTGCATTTGCGCTTAAAAAAGGCGAAGTAACTCAAAAACCTGTTAAATCAAATTTCGGCTACCACGTAATCCTAAAAGAGGATAGCAAAGCTGCCGGCACAGTAGCTCTAAATGATGTTAAGCCTCAAATCGAGGGCAACATAAAGATGGAGAAATTTAGAAACGATATCAGAAAAAGAGGCGACGAGCTTCGCTCAAAAGCTAAAGTAGAATACAAATAAGGTCGATAAAATGGGTGTTTTAGACGTAGTAAAAGCCGGCGTTTTAAGCGGCGATGACGTAACTAGGCTGTATAAATACGCAAAGGAGCAGGGCTTTGCCATACCTGCGGTAAACGTGGTCGGAAGCGACTCGGTAAATGCCGTTTTAGAGGCGGCGAAGACGGCTAACTCACCCGTTATCATCCAGTTTAGTAACGGCGGAGCCGGCTTTTACGCCGGCAAAGCTTGTGGGAATGCTGACGTACTAGGTGCGGTAGCAGGCGCACAGCACGTGCACCTGCTAGCTAAGGCTTACGGCGTGCCCGTGATCCTACACACCGATCACGCGGCTAGAAAGCTACTGCCGTGGATCGACGAGCTGGTTAAATTTAGCCGCGAATACAAAAAAGCTCACGGCGTGCCGCTTTTTAGTTCGCATATGCTTGATCTTAGCGAGGAGAGCTTGGAGGAAAATTTAAGCACTTGCGAGAAGTATCTAAAAGAGCTTAGCGAGCTTGGCATCAGCCTAGAAATCGAGCTTGGCGTAACCGGCGGCGAAGAGGACGGCGTGGATAACACGGGCGTTGATAACGCGCTTCTTTATACGCAGCCTGAAGACGTCGCGCGGGCATATGAGCGACTAAGTAAAATCAGCGATAGATTTAGCATAGCGGCAAGCTTTGGTAACGTCCACGGCGTGTATAAGCCGGGCAACGTCGTATTGCGACCAGAAATTTTGAAAAATTCGCAAGCATACGTCGCGGATAAATTTCAAACTCTAACCGATAAACCCGTAAATTTCGTATTTCACGGCGGTAGCGGTAGCGAGCTGAAGGACATAAAAGATGCCGTTAGCTACGGCGTAGTAAAGATGAATATCGACACGGATACGCAGTGGGCGTTTTGGGACGGCGTGAGAGCGTACGAGCTAAAAAACAGAGCCTATTTACAAGGTCAAATCGGCAACCCTGAAGGCGACGATAAACCGAACAAAAAATACTACGATCCGCGCAAATGGCTACGAAGCGGCGAGGAGTCGATGGTAAAGCGCCTGCTAACCGCTTTTGAAGATTTAAACTGCTTAAATAGAAATTAAGGCTTACAATGGAACCCAAAAAAGAAGCGAGAAACGATAATTTCACTGATTTGGCGTTGCCTGAGGTAAAAGGCAGGCAATCTTTTTTCGTGTATACGAAAATTATATTTTTGCCGACGGCGATATATCTCGTCGCGCTTCTTGGGTATTTGGGGTATATAGATTTTCAAATCGGCCTACACACGGTTATTATGATGGGTATTATTTGGGTTATTTCGCTAATCTTTGCTAAAAATAGCGCCGAGCTTGCTTGTTGTTATTTTGAGCAAAGCGGAGCTGATTTTAAGCGAAATTTAAAAGAATACATCATCAAACATCTTTTAGTTATCGGCAAAGATACGAAGTCAAACGCCGGTTTTGATGAATTTGTCGCCTACTATACTAGAAATTTACGTAACGAAAATTTCGCTTCCGTGGGTGCGGGCATCTTTCCGATGCTGGGTATTTTGGGAACATTTATCAGTATCGCGGTTTCTATGCCTGAGTTTAATTCATCAAATACTACCGAGCTCGAAACTGAAATTTCAACCCTTCTTAGCGGCGTGGCGACTGCGTTTTACGTCTCTATTTACGGTATTTTTCTAGCGCTTTGGTGGATATTTTTTGAAAAATACGGAACGAGTAAATTTGAAACGCTGGTGCGAAGACAAAAAAACGCTACGAGCGGCTTTTTCTGGACGAAAGAGGAGCTTGATAGAAGATATTTGCAAGAGAATTTAAGACACTTTGAAAAGATCGGAGTGATCTTTGAGCATGTTAGTAACGCCGAGTTCTTTGAGGAGCTGGATAAGACTATCGAGGCTAAATTTAAAACTTTTACAAATATCTTGAAAAACGAAGAAGAGGCTGTCAAGCTAAGTGGCGAACACATCAAACAAACGATGAATACGCTGCTAAAATCCTCAAAAGATCAAAAAGATCTGATCAAAGTTCACGCCGAAATCTTAAACGTTATCAATAAATTTAACGGCAACATCAAAGATATGCAACTAAAATTTGCCGAGCAGTACAACCGTCTCTATGATGTGGGTGGCGAGCGTATCGCAAGGCTCGAAAAGAGCGTGGGCGAACTAGAGTATAATGTTAAAAATTTCAGTGAGTCTCTTTCTAAATTTAGTAGTGAAATCTTAGAAAAACAAAAACTTGCAATGGATGGCTTTAAAGAGAGCTTGATTGACGGTGTACAGGCATTTAAAAAGGCTTTTGACGACGAAGCAATCGAAGCTTATGATGATAATAGCGCGCTCATTGAAGGGCTAAAGCAAGACATCGACGAGCTTGATAAAGAGGCGAATGAGATATTGCAAACCATCGAAAAGGCGAGTATGCTAGATGAAAACGCGTAACGAGAACAAAAGCGGAGACCAGACCTTTTGGATATCGTATGCGGACCTGATGGCTGGGCTGATGTTTGTTTTTATGCTCATCATCGGCGCCGTCGTCGTAAAATACGTCCTTAGCCAAAGCGATCTGGCAAAACTACAAAAAGACTTAAGCGAGCGTGAAAAGCAAATCGCCTCATCACAAAGCGAGCTCGTTCGTAAAGAAAACGTCATAAAAGAAATTTTTTCAAATTTGGACCGCGCAAAGAGCGAAAATAAAGAGCTTGCCGACATAAACAGGCTCGTAAACGAGATGCTTGAAGGCGTCAAAAAAGAGAAAAACGAACTCACGAATCTAACCCAAACCTACGAGATAAATCTAAACGATGCGAATAAAACTATCGCGGATTTGCAGGATAGAGTGCTACAGCTGGGGCAAATTTTAGCGCAAAAAGACGAGGCGCTAAATGAACTAAACGC
>NZ_CALHXD010000033.1 GCF_938040115.1 uncultured Campylobacter sp.
TTTTTTAAAAAATAGCTATACAATTCATTATTATTTTGTATTTTTGCAAAGCAGTTTTTCTGGAATCGCTTAGGTAGATTGTGTAAAAATTTGCGCCAATTTGCAAGAAATAGACAAGTGCGGTCAAATTTAACTTCATCCCAAACAAGCTTTGCTAAAAAATGCAAAAGCTCAAATTTGAGTCAAATTTAACCGCGCAAATTTAGCCTCACTTCCCGCTCAGATACTCCTGCAAGCTCTTAACCTCCAGCGCGCTGCCGTCTTGCACGCTTTTTAGCGATTTAGCCGCCGCTAGAGCCGCCGACATCGTCGTGAAATACGGGATCTTAAATCGCATGATGTTTTGTCTGATTTTCTTGCCGTCCTCGCTGTTTGACTTGCTGTCGCTGGTGTTGATGACAAGCGCGATGTCGCCGTTTTTGAGCTTATCCTCGACGTTTGGGCGACCTTCGCTGATTTTGTAGACGAACTCGCTCTCTACGCCCGCGTCATTTAAAATTTTATACGTTCCGCCCGTGGCGATGATTTTAAAGCCTAGATTTATCAGCTCGCGCGCCAAATTTGCGGCGTATTTTTTGTCCGCATCGGCAAGAGTTAAAAAGACTAGCCCGCTAGTAGGTAGCGAGTTGCTCGCAGCGATCTGGCTTTTTGCAAAGCTCTTTGCAAAATCACTTGATATGCCCATGACCTCGCCCGTGCTTTTCATCTCAGGCCCCAGGATTAGATCCGCGCCAGAGAGCTTGTTAAACGGAAAGACCGCTTCTTTGACGCAGACGTGGTTTTTCACGCGAGGCTTGAGTATGCCGCGCTCCTCGTAAACCGCGCCGTAGTTATCGTAAAATTTAAGCGCCTCGCGCAAATCGCCCTGCCACATCACGCGCGTAGCGACCTTTGCCATCGGCACGCCCGTCGCCTTGCTAACAAACGGCACGGTGCGGCTAGCGCGCGGGTTTACCTCTATCATGAAAAGTTCGTTCTCGTAGATGGCAAACTGGATATTCATGAGCCCCACGACGCCCAAATTTAGCGCGATATCGCGGGTTTGGTTTTCTACCTTTTCGATCATCTGCGCGGTCAAATTTAGCGGAGGCAGTATGCACGCGCTGTCGCCGCTGTGGATGCCCGCCTCCTCGATATGCTGCATCACGGCGCCGATATAGACGTCCTTGCCGTCGCTGATCGCGTCTACGTCGAGCTCCACGGCGTCTTGTAAAAATTTATCGATCAGCACCGGCGAGTGGTTGCTGACCTTGACCGCCTCGCTCATGTATAGGCGTAGCTCCTCATCGCTATGCACCCGTCTCATCGCGCGGCCGCCTAGTACGTAGCTAGGGCGCACTAGCACAGGATAGCCGATAGCGGCGGCCTTTTCTAGCGCCTCTTTTTCGCTTGTAGCGGTGTCGTTTCGCGGCTGTTTGACGCCGATTTTAGAGATAAATTCGCTAAATTTCTTTCTATCCTCGGCGACGTCGATCGTGCGCGCGCTGGTGCCGATGATTTTCGCGCCCGCTATGCTTAGGCGTTTGGCGAATTTTAGCGGCGTTTGGCCGCCAAAATGCACTATCACGCCGTCTGGGTTCTCGTGCTCGATCACAGCTCTAACGTGCTCGAAATCAATCGGCTCAAAGTACAAAATATCGCTCGTGTCGTAGTCGGTGCTGACGGTTTCTGGGTTGCAGTTGTACATTATGGTTTTGATACCCATGTCGCGTAACGCGTAGCTAGCGTGCACGCAGCAGTAGTCAAACTCGATGCCTTGGCCTATGCGGTTTGGACCGCC
>NZ_CALHXD010000034.1 GCF_938040115.1 uncultured Campylobacter sp.
GTAGACGGCGTCATCGAAAAATTGGGATTAAAACAAGTCAGCGACGACTCGGCTATTGTAGTGATAATAGATCAAATTTTAAGCGTGAATGCCGATAAGGTCGCCGAGTATAAAGGCGGTAAGGACAAGCTTTTTGGATTTTTCGTCGGACAAACGATGAAAGAGGGTAAAGGCGCGTTTAACCCAGCAAAAGTAAATGAGCTTTTAAAAGAAAAATTAGGTTAAATTTTACTTGCGCTGTTATTTGGCGGCGTGGTCAAATTTTAATCCGTTTAATTTTTGCAAAAGTAAGGTTTGGACTTGCGAGTGGGTCTGTCAATTTAGCTAAAATAAACGTAAATCACAAAAAAGAGAAAAAATGAAAATAGCCATCATCGGAGCGGGGAAGTGGGGTAGCGCGCTTTTTCATGCGCTTTCGCAAAGAAACGACTGCGTTATCACCTCGCGCAGGCAGCTTGAGGGTTCGCATTTTGTGAGTCTAGACGAGGCGCTAAAGCGCGATTTGCTCGTCGTTGCCATACCTTCTCAGTCTGTTAGCGGTTGGCTAAAAGAGTATTTTAAAAACTTCGGACAGAAAATTTTGGTCGCCTCAAAAGGTATTGAGACTTCGAGTTTACGATTTTTAGATGAGATTTACGAACAGCACGTTAGCGCGGCAAATTTGGCCTTTTTATCGGGTCCAAGCTTTGCCAAAGAGATACAAAACAATCTTCCGTGCGCGCTCGTGATAAACTCCAAAAACGAAGCCCTTGCCCGCGAGATTTCAGCGCTTTTTCCGCAAAATATCAAAGCCTACGCCAGTAGCGACGTTATCGGAGCTGAGATCGCAGGCGCATACAAAAACGTCATCGCCATCGCAGGCGGTATCTGCGACGGGCTCGGGCTTGGCAACAGCGCTCGCGCCAGCCTCATCTCGCGCGGACTTGTCGAGATGGCGAGGTTTGGCGAGTATTTCGGCGCGCAGCAGCAGACCTTTTTGGGGCTTAGCGGCGCGGGCGATCTGTTTCTCACGGCTTCGTCCGTACTATCGCGCAACTACCGCGTGGGTCTGGGGCTTGCTAAAAATGAGAGCCTTAACAAAATCCTAAACGATCTAGGCGAGGTCGCAGAGGGCGTGGATACCTCGTACGCGATAGAAAAGATCGCCGCCGGTAAGGGCATCTATACGCCGATAGTAAACGAGGTTGCGGCGATGCTGCGCGGTAAAGATGTACAGGAAAGCTTGAGAGATTTGCTGAGCAAGAAATAAAATTTGGCTAAAAGCGCGTATTTTGAGGCGGAGATAAATTTAGTTTATAGAGCCGCTATTTGCCTACTTTGTGGTTAAATTTAAATTTTAAAAAGAGCAAATCTTGAATGAAACTTATTCGTAAATTTTAAAAAAGTTAAATTTGATGCGACTGTTTGCATGCTTTATTTATGTCGTTTTTAGCTAGTAAAGTAAAAATCAAAACAATAATATTCATACTAGCCAAACATAAATATTAAGCGATCAATAGTATCGCCAAAGCTTCCAAGATCAAATTTGCGTTAAAAACTTTTCTTGACAGTTATTTGATTATTTTTAAACTCTCTTTTGTTTGCAATAGATTTATAGATTTCAAATTTTGTCGCTTTGGCCAGCCCGCCGGTCCAAACTCCGCTCAAAGTCCTTAAATTTATCCAAAATAGTGTAAAATCCACAAAAACAAAAAAAGGAAAAATATGAAAAGAATTATCGCCGCACTTTTTTCGGCGCTATTTTTGGCGGGTTTGCCGACCGCGTTAAATGCCGCGCCGC
>NZ_CALHXD010000035.1 GCF_938040115.1 uncultured Campylobacter sp.
GTGATGTTGGAGCTTTTAGAGCTTGGCAAACTAAATCCGATGCCGGTAGCGGGCAGCGAAATTCATCAAATTTCATTTGCGAGCGACTTCATATACGACAAACGCGAAAAGCTTAAAATGATACGCGCTTACATAGCCGCCGCAAAGGAGATGACGCCGCCGAAAACTCGTAAAAAGCGGATCATCATCACAGGCTGTCCGAGCGGAGGCGTGTATGAAAAGGTTATCAAGCAGATTGAGGAGCTGGGTGCAGACGTAGTGGCATTTGAAAACTGCTCCGGCACCAAAGGCTATCAAAACCAAGTACAAACTAAGGGCGATTTGGTCGCAAATATCGCCGAGCGCTACCTTAAAATCCCCTGTTCGGTGATGTATCAAAACGACGCACGCTCGGATATTATCAAGGAATTTATCCGCGAATATCAAGCAGACGGCGTCATCGACGTCGTGCTAAGCGGCTGCCACACCTACGCGATCGAGACGAACGGGATCAAAGAAGCCAGCCGCGAAGCGGGAGCAAACTATATGTCGCTGGAGACCGATTATTCAAAACAAGACGTCGGGCAAATTCGTACGCGCTTAGAGGCGTTTATCGAGCTGCTCGGTTAAATTTAGGATTAAAATTTATAAAAGGAGTTAGCATGAAGCTAAAACAGATTTTAAAACTAGGCGCGGTATTAGCCGTTTGTTTAAATTTAGCGAGCGCGAATTCGCTCGAGCAGATCAAGAATGACGGCGTCATAAGGATAGCGACCGAGGGCGTGTATTCGCCGTTTTCGTTTCATAACGAAAAAGACGAGCTAATGGGCTATGACGTCGAGATAGCAAAAGCCGTCGCAGATAAACTTGGACTAAAGCCAAAATTCGTCGAAGCCTCGTGGGACGCTATGTTAGCGGCGTTTGACGCGGGCAAGGCAGACGCCGTGTTTAATCAAGTAAGCATCACCGAAGAACGCAAGAAAAAGTACGACTACTCCGTGCCCTACATGACCTCATACTCGGCGATCATCGTGCACGAGGATAACGACGATATCAAGAGCTTTGCCGATCTAAAGGGCAAGCGCTCCACGCACTCGGTAAATAGCATGTGGATCCCTACTGTCGAAAAATACGGCGCAAAACTCGTCGTAGCCGATAGCCTAAGCGACCAGATAAATCTCATAATCACCAAGCGCGCCGACGACACGATAGACGACGCCGTGATGTTTTACGACTACAAAAAACAGCACCCAAAAGCCCCGATAAAGCTAATCAAGGCGGGCGAAACGCCGATGTATACGGCAGCGATCGTACATAAAGGCAACGCCGAGCTACTGGAAGCGATAAACAAGGCTCTAAACGAGCTAAAAGTAGAAGGCAAGCTAAAAGAGATTTCGATGAAGTATTTTGATAAGGATATTTCAGAATAAATTTAAAGGCGGCGGACGGGTAAATTTCAAATTTGCAAATTTAAAACTTATGTGGCCAAATTTATTTTTCAAGCCATCTTTTGACCCAAATACATTTTCTAAATACTATTTTATAACTTTTCTGCATAACATAAAACCATAAAATAGATATTTTGGTGATAGGAAGTCGTTAAACTAAATTTAGTAAGATTATTTTTGGTTCTAGGGGTATTTTACGTAAGACTCGTGCAAATTTGAATAATTCGGAAATAAATAAGCAACTTACAAAAAGTTCAAGCAACTTTTTGTAAGAGTACTATTTTTTAGCGCTATTTGCCCTCTTCAAATGCGCCTGCAGATAAGATTTTAGCTATTCTGGCGTTTAAAAGCTCATCTACTTTTAGCTTTTCAAGTTTATCTAGCTCGGTTATAAAATAACTCGCAAGCGCTTTTACGGCAGTCTCTTTATCTCTGTGAGCGCCATTTATCGGCTCTTCTATGACGTCGTCTATCAAATTTAAGCTTTTTAGATCGTCAGCAGTTATTTTTAGTGCTTTAGTAGCTTGCTCTTGTTTTGACGGATCGTTCCAAAGTATAGCTGCGCAACCCTCCGGCGAGATAACAGAAAAAACTGAATTTCGCATCATAGCTAGCTTATCAGCTACGCCTATAGCTAGAGCTCCGCCGCTTCCACCCTCGCCTATAACGACGGCTATCATCGGAGTTTTTAAATTTGCAAATTCAAATAAATTTCTAGCGATCGCCTCGCTTTGACCGCGCTCCTCAGCCGCAACGCCTGGATACGCGCCTGGAGTATCGATTAAAAATAGTATCGGAAGTCCAAATTTCTCAGCCATCTTAGCTATTCGTAAGGCTTTACGGTAACCCTCGGGATGAGGCATACCAAAATTTCTTTTTAGTTTATTTTTGGTTCCTCGACCCTTTTGCTCGCCTATCACGACGACTTTTTTAGAGCCTATATAGCCAATAAAACAAACTATCGCCCCGTCGTCGCGATACGCTCTATCACCGTGAAGTTCATAATAATCCCTCATCATACCCTTAATGTAGTCAATAGCATAAGGGCGATCCGGATGACGAGCTAAAGCAAGGCGCTGAAACTCGTTGAGATTTTTGTAAATTTTAGCGGTCTCTTTTTCTAAATTTTTATTTAGAATTTCTATCGCGTGTTCATCGCCGCGAATCCTCGCGTTTGCGATGTCATCATCTATTTGCTTGATACCTTGTTCAAAGTCTAGATAACTTGCCATTATATCTTCTTAAATATAATAGAGCCGTTCGTACCGCCAAATCCAAAAGAGTTACTCATAACGGCGTTTAGCTCAGCTTTTCTAGCCACGTTTGGCACATAGTCTAGATCGCACTCCTCGTCTTTGGTTGCGTAGTTTATCGTAGGCGGTATAAGACCTTCTTGCATAGCCATTATAGACACGACAGCCTCTATCGCGCCAGCCGCGCCAAGGCAGTGTCCTGTTTGCCCCTTGGTAGAGCTAACTGGAGGTACATTGCCGCCAAAAAGAGCCTTTAATGCTGCAGTTTCGTTTTTATCATTGGTCGGTGTCGAGGTGCCGTGTGCATTAATGTAGTCTATCTGCAAATTTCCAGCCATTTTCAAGGCTTTTTTCATCGCAGAAAGCGGTCCCTCAAGCGAAGGCGAAGTGATGTGATACGCATCGCCGCTCTCTCCAAAACCGACCACCTCGGCATAAATTTTAGCCCCTCTAGCCTTAGCACTTTCATACTCTTCAAGCACGAGCGCACCGCTACCTTCGCCCATAACAAAGCCATCTCTGTCTTTATCGAAAGGTCTTGATGCCGTTTGCGGATCGTCGTTTCTAGTAGAAAGCGCTTTCATAGCCGCAAATCCCCCGATACCTACGCCGCAAACCGTAGACTCGGAGCCTACGACTAGCATCTTTTGCGCTTCACCGACCATAATGGTTTTAGCCGCTTCGATGATGGCGTGAGTAGATGCCGCACATGCCGTTACGCTAGAGATATTAGGCCCTTTTAGGCCGTGCTCTATCGAAACTATGCCGCCCAGCATGTTCACTAGCGCAGAAGGTATAAAAAATGGAGAAATTCGTCTCGAGCCTTTTTCAAGCAAGATATTGGAGTTTTTTTCGATATTAGGCAAACCGCCTATGCCGGCAGCAGAGCTAACGCCGAAATTTTCAGCGTCAAATTCGCCGAAATTTGCATCGGCCATAGCCTCTTTAGCAGCTTTTAATCCAAGCTGGATAAATCTATCGACTTTTTTAACTTCCTTAGCGTCCATCACGCTAAGCGGGTCAAAGTCCGTTATCTCGGCAGCAATCTGAACTGGAAAATCGCTCGCGTCAAAAGAGGTTATCTTTTTTACGCCGGTTTTACCTTCGCAGATAGCCTTAAATGAACTATCCTTGTCGAGCCCTAAAGCGTTGATCATCCCAATCCCGGTTACTACGACTCTTTTCAAGATCTCTCCTTACAAAAACTTATTTATTTAGGTTCTCGATGTAGGTTACGACGTCGTTTATAGTGATCAGCTTCTCAGCGTCGCTATCAGGTATCTCTACCTCAAATTTCTCCTCAAGAGCCATAACTAGCTCAACTACGTCAAGTGAGTCCGCGCCTAGATCTTCGATAATCTTAGACTCAAGCTTTACAGCATCTGGAGCCACGCTTAGTTGCTCAACTACTACGTCTTTTACATCATCAAATATTGCCATTTTTCTTCTCCTAAAAATAAAAATTTCGTGATTTTAATATATTTTAGCTTAAAATTTCGCAAAAACGCAAAATTTACGCCCTTACATATATAGCCCACCGTTGATCTTTAGCGTCTCTCCCGTGACGTAGCTAGCGTGATCGCTTAGCAAAAACGCCACAGCTTCGGCCACTTCGCTAGCGCTTCCAAATCGCTTTAACGGGATGTTGTCGCTGTAGGTTTTTTTGATCTCGTCGCTCAGCTCGCTCGTCATATCCGTCTCGATAAAGCCCGGTGTTACGCAGTTAAAGCGGATATTTCTCGCCGCACCCTCTTTGGCGAAGCTTTTATTCATCGCTATCATTCCGCCCTTGCTAGCAGCATAGTTAGCTTGCCCCGCATTACCCATCTCGCCCACGATCGAGGCAACGTTTACGACGGCGCCGAAGCGTTTTTTGCTCATTACTTTTAGCGCCTCGCGGCATCCGATAAAGGCCGAGGTCAAATTTGCGCCTATCACGCCGGTAAAATCCTCCGTCTTCATGCGAAGCGCGAGCTTGTCGTTTGTTATGCCTGCGTTATTTACGAGGTAGCTTAGTTCGCCGTCGGCGTCTGCGATCAAATTTATCGCCTTTACAAACTCATCTTCATCCGTCGCATCAAATTTAACTACCGCAGCCTGTCCGCCGTTTGCTACGATTTCAGCTTGCAACGCATCGGCTATTTCGGGCTTTGAGCGGTAGTTTATCCATACTTTTAACCCCATTTGCGCTAGGGTTTTGGCTATCTGCGCGCCGATACCGCGGCTTGCGCCGGTGATTAGCACGTTTTTTCCGCTAAATTTCATTTTTTCTCCTTGATTTGGCATAACGGATTTCCGCAAGCCTTTATTTTAATAAAAATCAAATTGTAGCGAAAAAGGGCTAAATTTTACTTACGGTATGCAAAAAACTAAATTCAAAGCGGCCGAGAGCTTATTTGCCTACCTTTTTCGTCATAGACATATGCGGTCGTTTTGCTCGCGACACTCACGCTTGATGCTGTAAATCCAAGCAGCGTAAGTCCGCTCGCCGGCCTGGTAAAAAGCTGACGATTTTTATCGTCATAAACATGCAGGCTGCCGTTTTTGATGATTGCTAGGGCTATCATTTTATCTCCTTGATTTTTGCGATTAGTGCATCTATCTCGGGCGCACACTCGCTTGAGAGCATATTTACGAATCTTCTTTGGGGCGTCGATCCGTCTCCGTCAAATTTAGCTAATCTTTCCTCTAGTTCGCTTATCGCACCGTTAAATTCAGTCCATTTTATCGATGCATTGTTTAGGTCTTTTTTGTAGCTTGGATAGACCTTTTTTACGATTTCGTCCGCGACACCGTTTACATCGGCGTATTCGCTTAGCTTTTGATTTATGTAGTCGTGCTTAAATTTAGCCTCCAATTCGCTTAAATTTGAGCTTTTTTTAGTTGTTTTCTCAGCTGTTTTATCTGGCTTTTTATCTTGCCCTCTCTTTGTCTTTATGGCGTTGCCAACCAAAAGAGCTATCGCGCCCACTAAAATTACCGCCGCTATTTTTCCTACGCTTAACATACTTTCCTCCATTATTTTATCTCCGTTTCTATTTCGTTTTTAAATTTATCAAGCCCTTCTAGCTCGAGTTTGATATCTTTGATACGTTCTTTTATCGCGGCTACTTCGGTCGATTTTAGCTGTCCTTTGACGCTTATTTCCTCGTATAGCTTTCTGTTCTCTTCCTCACACTCGCGCATAGCCGTTTTTATACCGTTTATAAACTCGTCGGCATTTTGGGATACGACGTTTTTTATCTTGTCTTTGACTATGTTTTGGATTTGCGCTAGATTATCTTGTATCGCGCTACTTAGCTTTGCCTTGTAGTTTTCCTTGCCTTTTTCCGTGTCAAACCACCTCTGCCAAAACCTTGTACTATCGCTTAGAGCGTTTTCTACCGTGCGGTTACTTATAGCTAGCGCGCTTACTTGGTCTTGCATATCTTTTACGCTAGTAAAGGTTTTGTGATTTACGCGATTTTCGATGAGAGTTTGGTCAAAGCCCGTAATTTTTTCAAATTTAGCTATAACTTCGTATTTAAAAGCCTCGATGTTTTCTTCCAAACTTTCTCTGGCGACTTTAGCTATCTCTTTAAAGATAGCGTTATCTTCAAGCGCATTTTTGACATCCCACTCTATTCGGTACCTTATGTCGTTGATACTGTTGTAGCTGTATAATTTATCTATGAGAAATTTCCGTACTTTTTCAAATTTATCTACCGTTGCCCCTTCTATCTCGTCTTGGATATCTGATATACGTTCATCAAATTCATTTGCCAGCTCGTTTTGACTTTGGTAGATTTGTTCTATATTTGCCTCTATTTTCTTTATCGACGCTTCTATTTCCTCGTTTGACTTTACGCTTACGTTTAGCGCATTTTGTAGGCTCGCGCGTCTATCATCTATCTCTCTTTTCTTTCTTTCAAAGGTTTGCATGATAAAGTCCGTATGCGAAGCTATAAGATCGTCGCCTTTATTTTCTACGAGCTTTTTAGCCACTAGCTCCCTTAGCTCTTCTACTCGGCTATTTTCATAAAAGCCTTTTTTGACCAGCTTTTTCTTGTAAAATTCATCATCCTCGTCTAGCTTGCCGTTTTTTTCTTTAAATTTTATGACGTCGGCCAGCGCGGCGGTTAGGACGAATTTGCTCTTGTCGTTAAAGATAGTATCTTTAAATTTATCGTCTTGTTTGATACGTTCTAGATCGCTTTTTACTTCCTCTTCGCTATTTGCGGTATCGATTTTATTTACCGCGATGATGCGCTTTGATGATGCTAGATGCAGTAGATAGTTTGTGATAAATTTATAGTCGTTTTCGTCAAGCATCCTTCCTGCATAGCTCGCGTATATAGCCGCGTCGCACCTACCTATCCAGTCTAGGGTTACTTGCGAGCGAAATTTGTTTGAGTCATTGGTGCCGGGAGTATCGACTACTATTAGTTGGCGTAAAATTTCGCTTGGGTGATATATCTCCACGGTTTTTACAAACGGCGTATAAAGCCCCTTGTTTGCTACGTACTCGCCTAGATTTTCTATCTTATCCTCTTTGCTTGTTCCAAGGCCTCTTGCCTCTACGCTTTTATCTTTTATCGTAGGCACTATATCGTTTTTAAAAAACTCTCGTCCGTTTTCGTCTTTATACGTTTTTAGCGTTTCCCATTCGTCTTTTGAATAAAAATTAGCCTTTAGCTTTGGCTGCTTTGCATATCGGATCTCGGTTATCTTAGCCGTCAAAGGAGTATCGTCTGCGGGCAAGATAGGCTCGCCGCCAAATACCAATGCGTTTAAAAGCGTTGATTTGCCCGCCTTCATCTGGCCTGCGATCGCTAGGATAAATTCCTCGTTTTCTAGCTTGCTTGCTCTATCTTTTAGCGTATTTTCATCTAAGCCGTCGCTAAAGACCAAGCCGCTTTTAGCTAGCCTCGCGTAGGCATCTAGCAGTTTTTGTTTCTTGGCATTAAAATTTTCTAGCATCTATTTTTCCTTTATCTACTTAAAGTATCGACGACGTCGTCTATTTTTTCGATTAGGTATCTATTCATCTCATCGTCTCGCGGTTTTATGACGTTTTGGATTATATAGTCGTATTTATCTACCGCATCTTGGATTAAATTTTGCAAATACTCGCCGTTTTTGCTTACGAAATCCGCAATCATCTTGCCGGAATTTGATATTTGCTCCTCGTCGCCGAGTCTAACGTATCCGTAAAAGTTATCTTCCAGTACGGACAGGATAAATATATTTAGCTTTTCAAGAAGCAATATAACGAAAATATCTTCAAATTTGCCGCCTCCGTTAAACCAAACTTGCTCTCGCGTTATATCCAAAAATTTGCCCTCGAAAATTTCCTTTCTAAATAAATTTTCATCTATACGGCACGCGTGCATATCTTTATCGTCTTCGCCCTCTTCGAGCAAAACTTTTTCGCCCAGCATTTGCGCTATCTCGCTTAAGGCCCTCTTTATAGCGTTAAAATTTCTTATCTTAACGCTAGGCGTAAAGTCGATATACCCGCCGACTACCTGCTTGGCTTTTTTGCGCTATGTCTAAAATTTCGCTTCTAAGCTCTGCTACGTCTTCGGATAAATTTAATCCATCCGCCTCGTTTGAAGCTCCTACAGCCGCTGCCGCCAAGATATCCTTGATCTTTTGACGCACGGGGAAAATACCGCCGGTAAAACCGTCTTCGCAGCTAAGCGCATAGTCGTTTTCTAGCGTATTTAAAAACGCAAAATATTCCAGCAACTCCTCTGCTATATCGTAAAAATCGCTTGACTCTAAACTCATGCTTTCTCCTTTAAATTTGATTTTCTATTTTTCTCGTTTTGCTTTATGAATGAGATAAAGTCGTCTATCTTGTCCATCGTATTTTGGTAGTGTTGAGTGTCTTTATTGCTGAGCTCTTGGTATTTTTGATTAATTTCATCAACAGCAGATTCTATACAACTTTGAAAAAATCCAAAATTGTCCAGTATCGTCTGTCTTATAGCATTATAAAATTCTTCTTTTTTGCCTCTTAATTCATGAGCATCATCCCATTTTTCTATATCTAATAGCCTATACGGATCACTATTTACAACATTGATAATCCCTCTTCCATACTCTACAACCTTATCAGCAAGTAAGCACCCCATATCGTATCCTAGCTTTTCTGCTATTTCCTCCAGCAAAGCTTCTTTGGTATTAGTAATATTTTTGTATTTTTCCTGCATAGTATCAACCATACTGTTGTAAACAATATCCTGAATCTTCTCAAGCTCATCTGCAAAATATTCTTCATTTATTAATATAAATAAATCATGGTAATATGTATCAGAAGCTTCTTTGGCCATGTCGCCGATTACCCTAGCAAACGGTAATCCATAAGATATAAAGTCAAAAAATTCGCCTACTCCTGATTTTTTATTTTGATTTTGTACCAATGTCTCATCACACTTTCTACTAACTTTATTCGCCATCTCCTTATATTTTTTTTCGATCTCGCTCCAATCGTCGATTTTTAGCTCGAGGTTAAATTCGGCTAGTTCAGTTAGTCTGTCTTTGACGTCTTTTAGCGTAGACAAGAGGTCAGTTTCAAATTCTGCTTTATCCTTGCTAAATTTAGGAGTTTTGATTTTGTATTTAGCCTCGCTTATACGCGTTAAATCGTCCATTATCCCTCTTTTAGCAGTCTCCACATCAACGCCCTCGGCATCCGGAGCGCAGCTATAAACGTAGCATCCTTTAAAAAAATCGAAATTTTTCATTACCTCATCTTTTACCTTTTGCCTAGCACTAGGGGATTTCGTATCGGCTTTGTTTAATACGGCGTAAAAGAGCATGTCGGGATTTGCCTTTTGTAGCTCGCTTACTTTGCCCTTGAGCGCATCATTTACCGAACCCGTATTTATATCAACGAGTAGTAGTGCGGCGTCAGCTTCTTTGGCCTTTTTCATCGTTAGCTGCGTATCGCCCTGCCCGGTAGCGTTAGCAAAGCCCGGAGTATCATATAAATTTACGCCGCGAAGAGGCGTAAATGGGTAGTAGTAATCTAGCTCGTAAGTAGCCTTGGTGTCGCCTTGGTGAGTTACCAGTTTTTTGTATTCTTGAGCATCTATCGTCTTGTTGTCGGTTTTGTTTAGTATCCTCTCGTCAAAGGAGAATATAAACTTCGTAACCGACGATGTCGTAGCAGCGCTATTTACGGGGCAAACTTCCTTACCGATGAGTGAGTTTATGAAGCTTGACTTGCCAGCGCTAAAATCTCCGATAACGACTACCTCAGCTTTGTAGGCTGAGTCTAGCATCTTTACCTCATCGCTAATGATGACTTTGGCGATTCCGGCGAGCAAGTATAGATGCTGCCTTAGCTCCTCGTTTGAGCTTACGCCGTAATCGTTTGAAATGTCTTTGATAAAAGATATATACTCGATAAAGCTATCAAAATCCTCACTGATGCCGGATGAGATTAGCGGCTCATATGTTTTCATTTTTTATCCTTCCTTTATTAAATTTGATTTTAGATACGGTTATTTTCCCGCAACCTCAAGCTCAAGATCCCAGATATCGTTTCTTAGCTGTTCTTTTAGCGCATTTACAGAGTCGATGTTTTCCTTTTTTAGGCGTAGCACGTCGTTTGCGCTATCTAGCTCGTCGTTTAGGCTTATCTCAAGCGGAGCAAATATTTGCTCGTTAGCAAAGTCCTCTATGTATTTTTTCGTAGCGGCGGAGATGAGATTTGCGATATCGTCTACGGCATTTTTGTAGCTCCTGCCGGTGAAAAAATCAGACACCGTATCGCCAAATATCGTAATGCCTCTTAGTCCCCATTTAACTGTTTTAGTAATTATCATTAGCTTTGGTACTGCAATCAGGTAGTCATCGACTTTGTCTAGCGCATAGCTTATACCGCCCGATATACTCGGCAATATATCCAAAATCTGTTTTCTAAAATTTATCTTTTCTATTAGCTCTGATATATGTGATATATCGATAAGCCCGTCATCGACGTGGAGCCGACCGCTAAAGTACTCGCTAACGTTGCTTTCTACTATGCTTATTATCTCCTCGCTAAACCCGCTAGCATCGCCTGCCTTTAACATATCAGCGCTTCTTACGGCAGCGTTTTTTATCTTTATCTCGAGGTTTTTTACATAATCGTTTAAATTTAACTTTTGTTTGTTTATATCTTCTTTTAGCTTTGCGATTTTGGCGTTTATATCAGCAGCCTTAGCATCTAGCTCGGCGATACTAAAACTCGTATTTTCAAGTCTGTCTTTTAGTATCTTTAGGAGCTCTTTTTTGGTCTTTAGCTCATACTTGGCTACTTTTACTGCTTTTAGCGTCTCAAAATTTTTATAAAATCTCTCGTCTATCAGCTCTTTTAACTCCAAATTTTGGCTTTTAGCGTCAGTGAAAACTATCCTCTTTCCGATATCTTGAAAATCAGCATCGCCCAAAAGCTCGCTAAGCTGATTTAAAACGGCTTCTTTTATCCTTTGCGCTGCGTATGCGGACTTGGAGTCGCTTTTGGTGATAGCAAAGATGACGTGAGGTAGGATTTCTGGATTTTGCGAGATGAAATTTAAGATAGATTGCGTTAGCGAACCTTGATTGATATCTTGGCAAACGATAGCGCACTCAAGGCGAGGTAAATAACCAAACGTGATATCAAAATCAAGTTTATCAAGACTTGAAACGCCGGGAGTATCTATGTAGGTGAAATTTAGGCTATTAGCGTCCCCCCCCCACGGGAATTTGAGCTTTTAGACGAGACTCTGCGCTCTGGGTTTGAAGCGTGATAAATTCGTCCTTGCTAATCTGCTCGTCGCAGCCGCCCTCGATCTTAAAAAACTTCTCCTCCTTGCCAAAACCTACGCTAACAACGGTTTTAGTCGTCGGCTTGCTAGCAGTTACTAGCAGATCTTGCCCTAAAAGGGAATTTAGCAGGCTTGACTTACCGCTTGAAAACTCGCCTAAAAATCCAACTTCAATCTTATCCTCGCAAGATGAAGCAAAACGCTCATATACGCCGTCTATGCCGTATTTGTCGCAAATTTCTTTGATTTGCATACTTACTCCTTTGATAAATTTTTATGTTATTTTAGCGCAAAAATAGGACTAAAAAACGTCCAAATTTTATAATAAAATTTAGCTATGTATTTTACTAGAATTTAACTCAAATTTATCTTTATTTAGTACGAGATTTAAGAAAAATTAAAAACATAAAGGCATTTTAAAAGGCTAGGCAAGTTTTTAGAATATAGTCCTAAAAACTTGGCCTATAACTTGAAGAAGCTTAAAAACGGACTTATTTTAGAATAACAAAAATAAATCAGGTTTTATAAAACAGTGCCTCGTCCATCTCGGCGGGTTTTTCGATACCCATCAGCGCCAAAACGCTCGCGGCGATATTGTTTAGGCCGCCCGCTTTTACCGCCTTTACGCCCTCGCCCATCACGAAGCAAAATACGTCAAAAGTCGTGTGGTTGGTTAGCAAATTACCCTGCGCGTCCTTCATCTGCTCGCAGTTGCCGTGGTCGCTCGTGATGATTAGCGCGTAGTTTTTCTCTTTTGCTTTTGCTACGATGCGCCCCAGCGCCGCATCCACGGCCTCGACCGCCTTCACCGCCGCGTCAAATTCGCCCGTGTGCCCGACCATATCGCCGTTTGCGAAATTTACCACGATAAAGTCTTGTCCGTCATCCATCCCTTTTAGCACTGCTTCGCACACCGCCTGCGCGCTCATTTCGGGCTTTTCGTCGTAGGTTTTTACTTTGGGGCTTGGCACGAGCACGCGCGTTTCGTTTTGGGCGAGCTCCTCGACGCCGCCGTTAAAGAAAAACGTCACGTGCGCGTATTTCTCGGTCTCGGCGGTGTGTAGTTGCGTTAGTCCCGCATTTGCGACGACCTCGGCGAGGGTATTTTTTAGTTTTTCGTTTTCAAAAAGTACTGGAAAAGCGAAATTTGCGTCGTATTCGGTCATCGTGAGTAAATTTTTGACGACGAGCGGGCGCGCAAATTCGCTAAAATTTTCATCGCCCAAAGCCGCCGCGATCTCGCGCACGCGGTCGTTTCTAAAGTTTATAAATATCACGCCGTCGTTTCCGCCTATACCCTCAAACCCGCCAAAGCTAGCCGGCACGATAAACTCGTCCGTCACGCCCGCTTCGTAGCTTTGCATGACATATTCTAGCGGCGATACGATTTGCCCGTTTTCTCCGCGCGTCATCGCGTCGTAGGCCGTTTTTACGCGCTCCCAGCGCTTGTCGCGGTCCATCGCGTAAAATCTACCGCTAACGCTAGCCAGCCTAAAGCCCGCATTTTGCGCCTTTTCATGCAGCGATTTTATGAACGCCAGCCCGCTTTTTGGGCCTACGTCGCGCCCGTCGGTTATAGCGTGAGCGCATACTTCGCAACCGTTTGCGACCGCAAGAGAACACATCGCGTCAAAGTGGCTCATGTGCGAGTGCACGCCGCCGTCGCTGTAAAGCCCGACGACGTGGACGCGTTTGCAGGTTTTAAACAAATTTAGAAGCTTTTCGCTTTTAGCCAGCGAGCCGTTTTCAAAACCGAGCGAAATTTTTACCAAATTTTGATACAAAACCCGCCCGCTGCCGATGCACATGTGCCCGACCTCGCTGTTTCCCATCTGTCCGTCGGGCAAGCCGACTGCTAGGCCCGAGGTTTTTATGAGCGCGTTTGGGACGTTTTTAAACAGCCAGTCGTATGTGGGCTTTTTTGCCGCCGCAAATGCGTTAAATTCGCTACTCTCGTTATATCCGATACCGTCTGTGATCACCAAAATAGTTTTTTGCGCCATTTTTAAATTTTCGCCTTAAATTTAGATATTTTTTAACGGCATTATACTAAAATTAGTTTTTTTTAAAATAAAGGTCTTTATGTTTTACTATATTTATGAATTCTTAAATTTTAATATTTTTCAATACATCACCGTCCGCGCGGGCTTTTCGTTTTTCATCGCATTTTGCTTGACCGTTTGGGCGCTGCCTAAATTTATCGCGTGGGCAAAGGCCAAAAACGCCGCCCAGCCCATCTACGAGCTAGCTCC
>NZ_CALHXD010000036.1 GCF_938040115.1 uncultured Campylobacter sp.
TTTAGGTATTTTGATAAATGAAGTAGAAAAATTTAATTTCGTAAATTGGAATTCGTAGTTAGGTGGGTTTTGATGATGATAGAATTAAAATTTAGGCTAAAATAACAAAAAAGGAGGCGAAAATGCAAACTCAAAAAGATAAAATCGCCGTCGACATCAGTCAAATTCCGCAAGATGCTTTAAAAAGTTACGATAATTGGCGCTTTAGTAAGAATTTATTTATCGGGCTTTCCGCAACTTTTATAGTGCTTCTTTTTTCTTTCTTGATAGATCCTGCGCACCCATCATCACCTTTTTTATTTGCTGTGGCGCTTGGTGCGTCTGCTGCGTTAATACTCTTTTCATTGAGCTCGCCTAGACGCAAGCGGTATAGTGTATTTTTGTTTAGCGACGAGGGTAAGGCCTTTACCTTGATATGCACTGAAACTATCTCTCTTTTTTTCATTGCGGCGAGCTTATATGCGTTATTTTTGGATGCGGCTTTTAGTACGCCAACGACCGTGCAGGCGATCTTTATCATAATAATTATGCTTCCTATAGCAATCATATCTCATAACGCCAACGACGAATTTGCTGTCGATGAGACCGTATATCTACCGCAAAGAGTACTAAAATCGCAAGAGAAAATCAGCGAGCTAGCCACAGACGAGACGACTAATGGGCAAAATTTAAGCCAAGTGCAAGCCAATCAAAGCAACACAACCGAATCTGAGCCGAAATTTGAGTGCGCGAGCCATGAATCCGAGCCAAGCCAAAGCGACGAGGAGGCCGAAGCACTAGAATACGGCAAAGCTCTAGCTCAAATCCCCGAAAATTTAAAGCGTAGATATCAGATTCATCTTTTAGTTAGATTTGCCTTCGTGAGCTTTGCTGCGATGGCTTTTTTGATTATATCTTCAAACCCTGACAAGGGATTATCTGGAGCGTTCATATTTAGCGCCATTTGCGTAGGCGCATTTTTTGCTTCGGGGCGCAGGTATAGCAAACTTTTCGTCGAAAATCCCGAAAAAAGCAATACGATTTTTGCGATAGAAAATTTTGCGATCATGACGCTGGTTTTGTATTATCCAGTGGGTTCGTTGTTTTTGGAAGGCAAGGCTGTTCATAGAGACACATCGGCATTAGTTTTTGTCTATCTATATATACCGCTGATACCGATACTGTTGATAACGACCGTTGTTTGTTTGGCTCGTAACTTAAGCTTTTATAAGGAAATAAAAGAGTGAAATTTAAAAACGGCGAGGTTAAACTCGATGTTTAAATTTGTAAATAAATAGAGTAGGGGCGGCTAAATTAACCGCCCGAATTTAATGCAAATTTGAGCCTTAAGCCGCGTCAAATTTGCCGTCTAAAGCAAATCAGATAGGCAAAACGCGGATATTTGGGCTGAGGTTTTCTTGAAGTACGTTTTCGATCGCGTATAGCGTGCCGGTCGCACCGCTCGCGCAGCCGCTGCAAGCACCCATATAGCGGATATAGACGTCAAATTTACCCTCGGCGTCTTTTTGCAAATCGAGGATTTCCATGTTGCCGCCGTCCATCATCAGCATCGGGCGAACATCTCTATCTATGACGCTCTCGATGGCTTTTAGCTGGCCCACGACGGTCATATTTTCAAAGCTCACGTCGTCAAATTTGCCAGAAACCTGCGCGTCGATGACGGCTTGCTTTTTCTCCTGTTCCATCTCGGCTCTGGTGTCTGCGAGGATGTCCACGAGATAATACTCGCGCTTTTCGTGTCCGCCAGGGCGCACGCAGGACTTGCAAAAGGCGCCTGCTTTGGTGTATTGCGTGATTTCCTCGACCGTGTGTAGGTCGTTTAGGCGGATGACCTCCTTGATCGTGCCTAGGCTAACGCGCGCGCACTCGCACACGATGATCTCGTCCTCGAAATGCTCCGGATCCACGCCCTTATACTGCGCTGCGGCGGCCTTGATGACGTCGTAGGCCATGACCGAACAGTGCATCTTTTGCGGCGGGACGGCAGGGACGTCCGGGGTATCGCGCATGGCTTTTTCCACGTCGATGTTGGTGATTTTGACCGCTTCATCCACGGTCTTACCGATGCAAAGCTCGGCCATCGTATCGGAGCTCGCCACAGCCGTGCCGCAGCCAAAGCTTTTAAATTTAGCGTCCATGATGCGGTCGGTTTTCTCGTCCACGAGCCAGTATAGCCTCACTGCGTCGCCGCAGCTCTCTGCGCCAAAATCCGCCACGATGAGCTTGCCGCCTCTTGCTTTTGCCTCGTCCTCGGTGATCTCGCCCATAAATTTGGGATTGTTCATGCGGTCTTGGACGTTTTGGGAGTATTCGTCCCAGATGGAGCCGCCGATTAAATTATTTTTTGCCATTTTATTTCCTTTTTAGAGGCGTTGTCTCGCGAGCGTCTTTGAATGAGTTTGCAAAAATATCGTTGCTGCAACCTACGTGGTTAGCTTTGCTCATTTTTGCTTCACACCATTCAAATCCATCTCGCGATACGGCCGCCTGCTTCCTTTTAAATTTAACTCAAATTTGGGCTTTCAAAGCTCAAATTTCAATTAAATTTAATCTTAAATTTGAACGCAAAACATTCAGGCGAAGTATTTTTCTTTTTACTTCGCGCAAGCGCTCGTAACGAGACTTCACTACGAAGAGACGAGGCGGAAATAAGCCGAGCGAGGGCGCGTATACGAAATACGTAACCGAGCTTCGGCGAAATTTCCTTCTGCTTGCAGTTGCGAGTGCAACGAAGCAAAGCGACGTATAAAGGAAAAAGACAAGCCGTTACTTGCCGTTAGGGTTGTAAGCGTACGTGCATGAAATAGCTCGCAACCTCACTACCGCCTTTTTGATATGCTCTATCGCATAGTCGATCTCTTCTTCGGTGTTAAACCTCGATAGCGACAGCCTTAGCGCCGTATGCGCCAGATCGCTGCTAGCTCCGATGGCTTCCATTATCGGGTTGCTCTCTAGCGTCTCAGATGCGCACGCTGAGCCCGTAGACGCCGCGATACCGGCCTGATTTAGATCCCATAGCATCGCCTCGCCCTCGACGCCTTTTATGGCGGCTAGGATGGTGTTTGGTAGCCTGTGAGCGCGCTCTCCCACGACCGAGACGTCGGGTAGCTGTAGTAGAGCGTCCTCGAGCTTGTCGCGCAGGCGTCTAACGTGCAGATTTTCAAACTCGATTAGTTTATTGCTATTTTCCAGTGCTTGCGCCATGCCGACGATGCCCGCGACATCGAGCGTTCCGCTGCGTCTGCCGCCCATGTGTTCGCCGCCATGAAGCAGACTAGTTAGCTTTTGTGAATCCTTGATGTATAGGCCGCCCACGCCCTTTGGTCCGTGAAATTTATGCGCCGAAAAGCTCATAAAGTCCATGCCCATCTCGCGCACGTTTATCTTGATCTTGCCGACGGTTTGCGTTGCGTCGGTGTGAAATAGTGCGCCGTGCTCGTGGGCGATCGCCGCGCACTCTTTGATCGGGAAAATGGTGCCCGTTTCGTTATTTGCCCACATGATGCTAACGAGCGCGGTTTTATCGTCGATGAGCTTTCTTAGGTCGTTTGGATCGAGCAGACCGTTTTCGTTTACGGGTACGTAACTCACGCGCACGCCGTATTTCTTGAGCGACTCAAACGTCGCCGCGATCGCCGGATGCTCGACGGCGCTGATTACGACGTGATCC
>NZ_CALHXD010000037.1 GCF_938040115.1 uncultured Campylobacter sp.
CGCCTTTAGCGAGACTTCGCCTAATAAAACCTGGGAAGGCGTAGTAGGCGGTATCGCCGTGGCTACGGTCTTTGGCGCGGGCTTTGGCTGGGTGCTGACCGATAGCTTTTGGCATAGCCTCATCACGGCGTTTTTGGTTGCGGTTTTCGGCGTTTGGGGCGATCTTTTCGAGAGCTACTTAAAGCGCCGCGCGGGCGTCAAGGATAGCGGCACTCTGCTACCCGGCCACGGCGGTATGCTTGACCGCGTCGACGGCTATCTGTTTGGCGTCGCGGCGATGCTCTGGACGCTATCGTGGTAGTGCTGGGCTCGACGGGCTCGATCGGGACGAATACCCTAAATCTAGCCCGTAAATTCGGCCTTAGTATCGAGGCGCTGAGCTGCGCGTCAAACTACGAGCTTTTAAACGAGCAAATCGCCGAATTTAAGCCCAAATTCGTCTGTATCGCCGAGCCAAAATTTGCTAAATTCGTAAAGCACAAGCGCATTTTTGCAGGCGCGCAGGGTATCTGCGATATGCTAAAAGAGTGCGAGAGCGAGCGCGTCGTAAACTCTCTAGTGGGCTTTGCGGGACTGGCTCCGAGCTTAGCCGCGCAAAAGCTGGGCAAAAAGCTAGCGCTTGCTAATAAAGAAAGCCTCGTTGCAGGCGGCAAATTTTTAGATAGGGGCGCGATAAATCCGATAGATAGCGAGCATTTCGGGCTTAAATTCTTGCTCGCGAACAAAACCCCGGTCGCTAGGCTCGTCATCACGGCTTCAGGCGGCGCCTTTTACAAAACACCGCTAAAAGCCCTAAAAGACGCCCGCGCCGCAGACGCGCTAAAACACCCGAACTGGAGCATGGGCGCAAAGATCACGATCGACAGCGCGACGATGGCGAACAAGCTTTTTGAGGCGTTGGAGGCCTTTTGGCTTTACGGTGTGCGGGATATCGAGGCGCTCATCGAGCGCACGTCCACGGTTCACGCGCTGGTGGAGTTTGCCGACGGCTCGACTACGGCGCATCTATCTAAAACCGATATGATTTTGGCCATCGCGCATGCGATTTTGGGCGAGGATGGGGCGCTAAATTTGAGCGCCGCCGATACGAAAAACGGGCAAATCGTGCCGAATTTGGACCTAAAAACGCTAAAAAATATAAAATTCGGCGAGATAAATTTGAAAAAATATCCTATCTTTTTGCTAAAAGATCAGGCTTTGCAAAACCCTGATCTTGGCGTTGCGATAAATGCCGCAAACGAAGTCGCCGTGTATAAATTTTTGCGCGGCGAGTGCGGATTTTTGGATATCTCGCGAACGGTTTTAGCTGCGGCAAAGAGGTTTGAAAACGAGAAGATAGAGAGCGAAAGCAGGATCTTTGAAGTAGATTCAGAAGTAAGAAAGTGGGCGGAAAAGTCGCTGAAATAGCGGCTTGTCTCGCGAGTGCTTTTCCGAGATTTCGCAAAATTTTCGCTCCGCAGGCTATATGCCTAGCGCACGCTCAATTTTGCTTCAAAACTCGAAAAATCATCTCACGATACTTCGTTTTACGCTCAAATTTGAAGATAAATTTGCAAATTTGACGCACCGAGACCCTCATCTTGAAAACGTAAATTTGAATACGCGGCAAGAAAGCGCTAAATTTAACCTGCGCGTAGCGCAACAACTTCTCACGTACAGTGAGGTTGGAGAGGGTCTGCTTTTGGCAGTTGCGAGGCAAAGCCGAAGCAAAGAAAGGCGACGCTTCGTAATTACAACCCCCCTTTCCTCTCCAAAAAAAAAGAAAAAGCTTAAATTTCAGAGAAACCAAAATTTAGCACCGCCGAGACTCGGGTCTCGGTGCGTAAAATTTATAAATTTAATCCCAAATTTTTATCGCTCTCCAAAATCCTTGCCAAAATCATCTATCTGATTTAAATCCATCGGTTTTAGCTGATTTTTATTTCCTCGCAAGATGTCCTCGACCTGCTCTTTTTGCGATCTTTTTGAGCCCGTAGTTTTGACGTTTTTTAGCGCTTCAAGTAGCTCTTCGATATTTGGTTCGCGCACGGTTTTTAGCGAGATGATGAGCACTTCGTCGATATCGATCGAGTGCTTTTTGGCGGTGTATTTAACAAGAGTTTCTTTAAATTTTTCCTTGCCGAGCGAGGTTAGCAGATCCTCGACGTAAAAGCTGCCGATAACGACGTTTAGCGCGTCAAGCACGTACGCTTCGTTATCCGCGACGTCGCGCCCCTCCAGACGCAGGCTTACGCTTACTTTTTTGATCGAGCTTTTGGCGTCTCTGGAGTATAGATCGGTTTCAAAGTTATCGATATTTAGCGTCTCGGCAAAGGCCATAACCGCGGCAAAAGCCAGCGCAAAAATCTTTTTCATACGTCTTCCTTAATGTTTTCAAATTTGTTTTCAAGATAGAATTTCTCGACCTCTTCGTCTATTTTAACGACGCTTTGCAAATACTCTCTAAACGGCCGACTTTTGCCGTAAAATATCCTCAGTTTTTTCGGATCGATCGCCCGCGAGAGCGCGACGTAGAGCTGTCCGTTGGCAAAGATATGATTTAGGTCGCACACTAAATTTTCGATACTCATGCCTTGGGATTTATGGATCGTGATCGCGTAGGCTAGCTTTAGCGGAAACTGCGTCAAAGACGCCCTCGCGCGCTCCTCGAGATGTTCTCCTGCCATCACGAATTCGCTCATGTCAAATCTCGCGCGCTCAACCTCGACGATCTCGCCGTTAGCTTTTTGCACGATGACGCTTTTTATCTCGCCGTTTTCTTTTAAAATTTGCATTATCTGCCCGCGCTCGCCGTTATAGTACTCGCCCCATTTATTTACGGTAAATATAACTTTCGCGCCGATTTTTATATTTAAAATTTCAGGCGCGTAGAGGTTTGCGATCCAGCGATCCAGCGCGTTTTCGTTTAAATTTTCATCGTAAATTTCCACTAGCGCTTCGGCTCTTTCAAGCGGCGCTGGCAGTTTAGAGAGCATCTTGTTGTTTAGGTCGTCCGCTTCGTAATTTCGCCCAAAAAGCACGCTGGTATCGCCATCTACCTGCACGCTTGGCACGCGTAAATTTTCAATATAGCTAAATACCTCTTCGCTCAGTCGCCCAACGCGAAGCATGGATAAGATATCGTAAAATTTCTTATCTTTCGTGCGTTTTGAGACGACTAGCTCGATATTTTTAAACTCAAATTCATGCCACGAGCTAGAGTTGAAAGCATAGAGAAATTTAAAGAGCGAGCTACCGTCATCGCCGTTTTTTCGCACGGGCGGCAGCTGGTAAAAGTCGCCCACGAGCATCACGCGCCCGACGAATCGCGAGCTCATCAAGCGGTAGTAAATCATATCCATCAGCCCCGCGCTGATCATCGAGATCTCGTCTATCACGATGAGATCGCAGACGTCGAGCATCTTTTTTAGTTCGCCAAGCTTTCCGCGTTGTTTACGGTCATAGCCGCGCAGCTCCTCGAGGTTTGAGCAAATGCCGAATTTAAAAAAACTATGCACGCTCACTCCGCCGACGTTTACCGCTGCGATGCCGGTACTGCCCAGCACGACGACGTTTTTTAGCTCGCTTTTATAGTGCTTGATGACCGCTTGCGTGAGGTGGCTTTTGCCCACGCCACCGCGCCCGGTAAGAAAGACGTTTGATTTTTTTAAGATGTCTAGCAGCTGGTTTAACACAAATTTCCCTAATTTTTTGTAAAATTATAGCTTATTTTTAAGGAGCTAGATTGAAAATTTGCAAATTTATATTTTCCGTAGCGACGGCGCTAGCGATGCTGGGCGGTTGCGCATCGCCAAAAGATGCGCCAAGAGCGGTAAATTTACCGGATCAAGGTGCTAACGCCGCGCCCGCATACGATATGCCCGAGGAGAGCGCGGACGAAAATTTAGGCCACATCAGTTATCTAAAATTTGACGTCGATCAAAATGCAAAAGCGTTGCCGATACTGCCTTTTGAGGCGCAAAGTAACGGCGAAGCTCTGCTGCAAAAACGCTTTAGCGCACTTGATCTAAAAGCACCCTCAACCACTGCAAAAGACGCTTTTTGGGCGCTAGATTACTATAAAAACACGGCAAAAAGGCAGTATTATTTCTCAAATATGCGCAAAATACCAAACGAATGGTTTGAAAAAGTGCGCAAAAACGCGAGCGTAGAGAGCTTCGGTAAAGTCTCTCTACCTGCGATAACGACGGCAAATACTAGCCTGCGAAACATACCGACCGACGAGGCCGTACTCTATAATCCCGTGCGCGCAGGCGAAGGGCTGCCGTTTGACTACGCCCAGCTCTCTTTCGTCTCAATCGGTT
>NZ_CALHXD010000038.1 GCF_938040115.1 uncultured Campylobacter sp.
GGTTCGTATAATACTATTTCTTAAAGTATTTTATATACCTCTAAAATACTACAAAAATACCCTCTATCTTCCAGAAAAAAAGGATAAAAATAAAATGGCTTTAATGTCTTATAATAAATTTGCAAATACAAATAAATATCCGGGAGTTAGAATTTATATTTCCGAAAATAACGATATGATTTTTTACGTAAGGCTAGACGGCAAAGATATAAAAGTAGGCTCAAGATCAGAAGGTGTAAACGTAACCTACGCCTATAATAAAAAGAAAGAATACGACACCAAAAAGAGAAACGGCGAGCTACCGGATAGTATAACGAAAAAACAGCTTGCTAAAGGCGGTTTAAAATTTGATGATATAGCAAAAGCATTTTTTGATTATAAACTCGAACAAACGCCAGATAAAATGGAAAATATTAAAGAGCAAATCTGCATGTACGAGCAGTATCATAAAAGTAAATTCGGGAGTCTCGCTACAAGCTTAATAAGCTCCGAGATGATACAAGAGCATTTTAAAAACATAAAGGAAACAGTGTCTAGTAGAACCGGCCGCAAGCTATCACAGTCGCGTACAAACGCTATCATGGGCATAATAAGAACGATTTTTAACTACGCTATAAAACAAAAACTTATATCCCATCTTAGTCCATTTGATATAGAGATCAAAAAACCAGATAATAAACGAGAAAGATTTTTAGAACTTGTAGAAATCGAGCTTTTGCGCAAAGAGCTAGCCGACAAAGGAGATTTTGCGCTAGAGTTATTCGTAGAACTTGCTTTATGCACAGGAGCTAGGCTTGACGGTATATTAAACATAAAGAAAAAAGATATATCGCTTTCAAATATGAGCGTAAACATAACCGACTTTAAAAGCAAAAATCCAGAAAACAAAAGATATACGGGATTTTTAAGCGATGAGGCATTGGTGCTGATAAATAAAATTTACACGAAGATTTTGCCAAATGACGCTCTTGTCGATAAACCCTACGCCACACTTCAAAACGTTTTGCAACATCTATTAAACAAACTCTTTAATGATGGGCTTGCGCCGGAGGATAGTGCAAATAGAGTCGTAATACACACGCTAAGGCACACGTTCGCCTCTCGTCTAGCCATAGCCGGCACTCCGATACTAACGATAAAAAAGCTAATGAATCATTCTGATATCAATCACACCCTAAGATATGCAAAGCTGATGCCAGGTAGCGGAAGAGAGATAGTGGAGAGGCTTTATGAATAATTTTATATCAAGTTGTTTATTCAGCAATAAGCATATAAAACAAACTGCATTTTATATCATATATGGTATAATAGGGCTTAGTTACATAGAAGGATTACAATGTGGAGCGTAGAGTTTGCAAGCGAAGCCATAAAAGACGAGTTCTTGGAGCTGCCGACCGGTCTCAGGCAAAGAGGCTATAAAATGTTCGAGCTTTTAGAGACTAGAGGCAATACCTTGGGTGAGCCGTATACCAAAAGCCTAAAAGGCGGACTGTTTGAGATACGCATAAAGTCTGATGAAGGTATAGCTAGAAGCATATATTGTTATGAAATCGGCAAAAGAATAATAATCCTACTAACTTTTGTTAAAAAAACGCAAAAGACGCCAAAAAGCATACTAAATTTGGCGGAACAAAGATTAAAGGAGTTTAAAGATGGGAACCGTTAATTTTAGAGAAGTTTTAAAAGAGGAGCTAAAAAACCCCGAATTTAAAGCGCAATACGATGCGCTGGAGGACGAATATAAAGCCATAGAAGCTTTAATAGACGCCAGAAACGAAGCCGGGCTAACTCAAAGCGAGGTAGCTAAAAGGATGGGCATAACCCAGTCTGCCGTAGCTAGGATAGAAAGCGGAGCATATAATATCAAGTATAAAACATTCTTTAACTACATAAAAGCTTGCGGTAAAAGAGTGGCGATAGTTTGAGTGAGATTAATTATCTAATAAATACTCAAGCCGACACAGGAGAAAAATATTAAGCTTTGTCGGTTCTCAAGACGGGGTTCTTGCGGATACGATAGTTAGGATTTGGAAAAATAAGGCTCTTATAACATGGACATATTTAAAATGTAACTAAATCGAGGGTTTTAATACGACTACAAAAACGAATACGGCTATATTATAGCGATGCTTGTTTTATCAAATAATATTAACCCTGCACAAAATGCTCTTCTTTTTGATTCTTATTTCTTGCTCAAAAACAATCTCTACTTTAATATTTATTTATGCTATAAGAATACTAACAACATCTTAAATTTTAAAATTTGTGCTAAAATACCAAATAAAAAAACAAAAGTAAATTTCCCTATAAACCAAAATTTACTTTAACTTAATAAAAAACAATCGCTTCTAATTCTATCATACAGTCTTAGAATTTGATATAATTTATCAGAATATCAAGAATAAACAACCCCTACATAGGACAATATGTTAATACTTACTTAGCAAACTCAAATGAGTTTGCTGTAAGGTCTTGGCAGACGGCCGATATTTTTCTTTGGCCGAGCAAAAGAAAAATATAAAAACTTAGACGAAACTTTATCAATCAAAAAATGATTTTTTGTCAATAAAACGTCTAAGTTTTTCTTCGGAAGCTTTTAACGATCATTCGTTAAAAGCTTATAAATGCTTCCGATTTGCAAGCATAGGAGGCGTACAATATACGCCTTGGTAAGCACTACTGCTAATTTGAGCATATTTTATTTTATATGTGGTCATATCAAATTTGTTATAGTCCCACTAGAAATATTATCTTAACAGGCTTTTGAGAGCCGTCTACGGCAAATTTTTAGACAACCTCGCAAAATCAATAATAATATTTTCTATTTTTCATCAAATTTTTGGGTGCCGTGCCGTAATAATCGCAAAAAAGCTTGCTGAAGTGGCTTTGATTTTTAAAGCCCGTCGCAGCCGAAATTTCGGCGATATTTAGCTCCGAGCCTTGCAGCATCGCCAGCGCTCGCTTCATCCGCTCTTCGCGCAAAAATTCGTAAGGAGTTTGCCCAAACAAACTTTTAAAGCCGACTTTAAGTTTAAATTCGTTCAGCCGCACCTGTTTTGAGAGCTCTTTTATAGACGGCGGATTTTTAATGTCCATGCTTAAAATTTGCCTGGCTTTTTGTAGCGCGTTTTTGTCCGCTTCGTCTAGTATAACATGCTTATTTGGGCATTTTAGGCGGCTGAATTCGTTATAAATAAGCTCTAAAATTTTACTTTCTAAAAGCAGTCTTTCAAGCGGCTCGTCGGCGTTTAGCGATAAAATTTGGTTTAATAAAATTTTATTTACGGCGCAGGTGTCGTTTTGCGAAACGAGTTTGTTTGCGCCAAGCTCGATAAGATCGCCGAAATTTGCACTCATAAACGAGTTTTCTAGGAATAAATTTATTCCCGCATGCGCGCCGCCGTAAATCTCTTGATCCGAGCTTGGTAGATCGACCGAGCTGATCGTGGATAGTCCACTTTTGTATTCGATTTTGCCATTCGCCGAGCTTAGGCTGATGCCTCCTTGTAGGGTGAAATTTATAAAGCAACCCCGCAAAGCGTGAAAATCGCCGACTATTTTGGTGTCGTCTTTAGCGTCCATTTTTATCGTGCCGAAGGCTATTTCATCGCTTAGCGCGATATTTTTGGCGCGGATTTTGACGCCAAGACCAGCCAAAACTCCGTCTTCGCTGCTATTAAATTTATCCATAAAAACGTCTGCGGATACCGTGCGCAAATTTTTCCTTTAAATATAAAAATAAATCCGTCATTTGTAAATTTCGGGTTGATAATAAATTTCAAAAATATTATACTATCCTTAAAGTAAAGAAATTATAAAAGGAGTCTAAAGTGAGAAAGATTTTGCTTTTAAGCGCGGTTGCGGCGCTAGCGATAGCAGCTCCCGCCGTGAGGCTGGATGAGGTCAGCGTATCGGCTCAAAAGATCGATGAAAACGCTAGCGAGGTGGCGGCTGCGGTGAGCGTGCTGGACGAAAAAGAGTTGCGGCTTAGAGAAGCAAAGGATCTAAACGGGCTTAGAAGCGCATCGTCAAATTTAACATTTTTGCAAGGCGGAGGTATTTCGCTTTTTATCATGCGCGGCGTTACGAGCGATTACGCATTTGATAGCCCAAACGTCGGGCTTTATCTGGACGGCGTGAGTTATCTTGGCACTTACGGCAACTACGTATTTTTGGAGGATATCGAGCGTATCGAGATCCTAAAAGGGCCTCAAAGCGCGCTTTACGGCAAAAACGCCTATGCAGGCGTGATAAATGCGGTCTCCAAAGCTCCTACCAACGAACCGCAAGCAAAGATCGGGCTAAAGCTTGGCGAGGATAGCCTGCGTGGTATTAGTTTTAGCGCGGGCGGAGCGATAGTAAAGGATAAATTTCTGGCTAGTTTTACTGGTTTTAGCGAAAAGAAAAACGGCTTTATGTATAACGAAAATTTAAACAAAAGCGACGACTACGAAGACGCCCTTTACGGCAAAATTTACTTTAGATTTTTACCTACGGATGAGCTTACGGTGGATCTTATTCAAAACTATTATAGGATAGCCAACGGCGCGCAAAGATCGAATTTACACAATGCGGCTAACAGAACGCGCTACGCCAACGGCATGGAGGGCGAGGAAAACGCCAAAAACTACGAAGCATCGCTAAAGGCAGAATATAAATCGGGCGACTATGCGCTCACTTCGCTTACGACTTTTAGGGATTATAAAAACGACAGTAGTTACGACGGCGATCATCGCCCCGCGTCCTTGTTGGATGTGTATTACAAAGAGGACAGAAAGGATTTTACGCAGGAGTTTAGATTTAGCGCCGATAACGCGTATGGCAAATTCGTCCTAGGCGCTGCGGCGGGCGCTACGCAAAGAGACGTGCGAAGTAGCGTAAACAGCGTGATGTTCGGCGGTATTCGCTCGCTGCAAAATAACAAAACCAGAAGTAAAAACTACGGCGTTTTTACGCATAATGAAATTTATCTACCGCTTGATTTTTCGGTTATTTTGGGAGCTAGATTCGACAAAGATAGGGTCAAATTTCAAAACCGCATGAGCGGTGAAAATTTAAGCGATTCATATAGCGCGCTATCGCCTAAGATTGGGCTAAAGTATGCTATAAACGATGAGGTTACGGCGTATGCGAGTGTATCTAAGGGTTATAAGCCGGGCGGTTTTTGGGCCGCCTCGCCTACGTCTAAAAAATGGTACGATAAAGAAACGATGACTAGCTACGAAGTCGGCGTAAAAGGGGCTTGGGAGCGGTTTGAACTAGGCGCCGCCGTTTTTCGCGCCGATATCAAAAACAAGCAAGTAGTAAGCGTCATCGTAGCGCCTAATATCACGGTGGCAGAGAACGCCAGCAAGGCTCGCTCTCAGGGCTTTGAGTTTGACGCCGCAACGCTTTTAACGGACGGATTAAAGCTTAGCGCAAATTTGGGCTACGCAAAAAGCGTCTTTAAAGACTATAAAGACGCACAGGGCGATTATAGCGGTAAATACGTATATTACGCGCCAAGGCTAACTTATGGCGCAGGACTTTCGTATGAGGCTCCAAGCGGATTTTACGCGGCGGCATTTTTGCGAGGACAGAGCAAATTTTATACCGATAAGGCCAATGTCGTAGAAAACGCGGGCTACGCGACCGTCGATGCAAAAGTAGGCTTTAATCACAAAAATATCAACGTTTATATTTACGCTAATAATCTTTTCGACAAAGATCACGACGTAAAATACGCCAAGATGCACTACCTGTCCGACCCTCGTGAGATCGGCGTAAAATTTGAATATAAATTTTAAGGAAAAAGATGAAAAATTTTAAATTTAAAAGCGGCGAAAATCTAAGCTACGACGACTTTGGTGGCGATTTTAAAGATGTTTTGGTTTATCATCATCCGCTGATGATTTTTCCGCAAAATACCTTGATAAATTTCTGCGATAAAAATCAAATAAGGCTTATTTTGATATATAGAAGCGGGCACTTTAACAGCTCACTTTTTAGCGCTGACGATAGTTTTTTAAAATTCGCCCTGCGCCTAAAAGAGTTTTTCTCGGCGTTAAATTTGGGCGAATTTAGCGTGCTGGGCGAGTCGGTGGGCGCGGCTTACGCCTACGCTACGGCTGTAGCTTGCAAAGAGGCGAAAAAGGTGTTTATACTAAGCGGATTTAACGCCCCTCCCGAGCTTTTGGCCGACTATGCCGACTATGCGCACATAAAGGAAATTTATGATTTTGCATCGCACAGTACGCCTGAAAATACGGCGCAAACGGCATGGGAAAAATACGGCTCGCAGGCTAAGGGTGCGCTAAAAGAAGCGATAAAAGCGCAGCTTAACGGCATCGGCTTTGACCTCTGGCTCCAAGCTAGGCCGTGGGGATTTGAGCTAAAAGACGTCTCGCAAAGCGTGCTTATGTATCACTCCAGAGCCGACGAGGAAGTGCCTTTTGCCGTCGCTTCGCAAGTGTCGAGGATGCTACCGAACTGCGAACTAATCGCCGCCCAGGATACGCCTCATCATAGCGCAAAGGCGCTTTTGGATTTTTTAAAGATCATCAAAGAGCAGTTGTAAATTTAGCTTTTGCGTAAATTTTACGAGCCAAATTTGCGCCGTTTTAAGCGTAAATTTAAGCTCGTTTTGCGATTTTTCTGTTGCGGGTAGGTTTTGCTTGATGCGGGATAAATTTACCGCCTTTTTTGCGCCAGAGACTTAAATTCGGCCTTGCGTTCAGGTTAAATTGCGTGCGTTTAATCCGCATTGCCGACGCGGGCTAAATCTGCAAAGCGATTTGCAACAAATGAAGATTTTGAGAAAATTTCAAAAGGATTTTGCAAAACTCCGCGGAATAAAATTTACGCCGTTTTTTTGTACTGGACGGCGACTTAAATCCCGCAAAATAGCAATCCGCTAGATAAATTTATAAATCTGTATAAAATAAATTAGGCTCAAAACGCAAAACGCCGCCGCGCCCAGCACGACCGCTCCGTAACCCAACGTCCCCGCCAAAAGCGTTCCGAGATAAAACGAAAATATCTGAAATGTCATACTTAAGCTGCTTTGCACGGCGTATTCGCTAGCGGGTCGCCGTCCCGAGGCACGTTGCATCATCATCGTGGAGATTATCGTCGCTTGCGCCATATATACCGCATACGCCGCGCTCGAAGCAAAAAGTACCGACGTGCGGTCCGTCCAGCCGCCGATAGGTAACCAGATGGCCAGGATGCCTAGCATCTGCATCGCTACGGCGTATAAAAAGGCTCTTTTAGCGCCTAGCTTTTTTACCGCAAAGCCCGCCGCGAGCGCACCCGCGAAGCCAAATATCGTGCCGTATATGTGCAAGACCTCGCCGATATCTTCCAGCTTCCAGCCGATATCTACAAGCATTGGACTAAGCAGTCCAAACGCCGCGCAGATACCGATAGATTGTACGAAAAGCACGCTAAGCCAAGCCTTTTTGCCCTTAAAAAAGCCAAACATCGCCCTAAAATCCAGCCCCTCGCCGGCGTTTACGCGCTCAGGCTCTTTAAAGAAAGCAAGGCTAAGCAAGGAAACCGCTATCAAAGACGTCAAGAATAAATTCGCCTCGCTCCAGCCGAATTTTGCGTAGATTACGAGCGTTAGGCCGTTACCCGATACGTGCCCTATCAATCCGCCGCTAAGCTTGAGAGCGTTTGTGAAGCTTAAATTCGAGCTGTTTGAAATTTTGATAAAAAATGCGTTCGACGTCATCGTCCAGGTGGCCGAGATAAAAGCCAAAAGCACCGCTAAAGCGATTACGGCAGGTAAATCGTCGCGCGGATTTAGAAGCGAAACCGCATATAAAATCGCCAAAGTAAGGCACTGAAAGGCTAGGATAGTCTTTTTGTAACCGCCTATTTTTAGCGCGATAGCGTCGATAAACGGCGACCACAAAAAAGCCAAAACCGCAAAAAGTCCAAGCCCTCTAAGCGCGCCGACGCGCTCTAAACTAAAACCGTCTTGACGCAGGATGCTAACGAACCCCTCGCCGAAAAATCCGATGCAAATAAACTGCGCGATGCAAAGGCTAAGCACAGTTAGCGACCTGTAAAGCAAATTTATCCTTTAATTTTTTAGTTAGATTATATTTAAATGGATAGACGTTATCAAGAATATTTTGACGTTTGGGGGATAAATTTTTATATTTTAAGAACTTTTGACAAAAATCGGCCGTATCACCAAAGTACAAAAAATCTAGGCATACGCTCAGATTTGGTGTAACCA